>DATHIE010000559.1:0-5024 GCA_035316905.1 Chryseolinea sp.
CTAAATTGACAGGCTCATAGAAGACACCACTTGCCGGATCATAGTCAACCACTTCGACATACTCCCCGACCGGACCCTTATCCAAATCCTCCCACGGTATTTGGATTATCAATTGATTCATCTCAGCTGTCTCAAGCCTGGTGGCTAAGCTGGGATCAAACGCAAATATTCTGATCTTTCGATAGGTCGGGGGGTCGACCGGAACCTTGGAGTCCTTGTAGCTATTTTCCATTTGATTATTCATAGAGATGCCTATTCAGATAACTATTAGTAACTATTAGATTTTCAAAATTGGTAGCGCATAGAAACATGATTCAGAGGCATTGTCTTCAATGAATGCTTTGTGGCAGTGCATCCTTTCGAAACGACAAAACCCATCAACCAGAGAGAACGATCTCCAGCTAATGGGCTCCATGTAATGAAGGTACTTGTCAGATTTGAAAAATTAATGGATTATGCAATATTAATTTTTCAAATTCAGTGGACATCATTTATGCGACTACGAACATGTTCCAACCAGTCGAGAAACGAGCTCTGAAATTTACTATGAACCATCTAATAGCAATTCAGGATTCAATTGAGATTTTATCTGACTACCTATTTGTGGGTATGTGAGACCTATTTGAGGACGGGCAAGTGTCTACACACACGAAAAAACAAGAACAATTACTGGAAATAAATAAACTATGCTGTAAATTAGTTATGAGACTTCTTGACCTACCTGATCCAATCGGATCGCGAGCCCGCCTGAAGTCTCCGCTTTCTTTAAACATTTATAGAAGATTCTCGCCCGTCGTGGTGTCCTGTCTGGACAATAGTAAATTAGGTAACTGATTGATTAGTTCACGCTATAAAATTCCGGTCTGCCAATATGGACTACAAAAAAAGAACTCAACTGATCGATGCATTGGCCGCAATGATTCTACCAAACGATGTAATGTATTATCTAAAGGCTGCAAAAATAGACCCAGCCATGATAAGATGGGATCCCATGCCTCTGAATCTGTGGACCAGTATTATAGTATACGCTGAGGATAATAATCGTCTAAATGCGTTGGTGGACGCCGTTCTGAAAAAATTTCCAGAGAACCCGCATCTATTGGCATTTAAAGAGGATAAAACTCAGGACTATACGTTGGGACCGTCAATTAAGGAACTTGCCTGGCAAGAGCCTGATAATACTGATGCAGTTACGCTGGAAAAGATCATCGGCTCCGTCAGTACACTGCAACCTATCAAGTTTCTCGCAGAGGGTTTGATGAAATCAAAAGCCGTTTGTCGTATAGTAATATCAAGAAATGGTGTCGACGAAGTGGGTACCGGATTTTTGTTGCAAAAGAATTTCCTAGTGACAAATCACCACGTCATTCGGGACCCGGCAACTGCAAGCATTGCGCGTATTGAGTTCAACTACGAAGAAGCAGTCGGGGGAAATGCAATTAAAGCAGTACCCTTCAGTTTGATTCCGGATGAAGGATTTGAGACGGACTTACCTGGTGATTGGTCGGCAGTCAAGATACAAGGAGATGCTAATGAGAGATTTGGTTTCCTAGAGCTGCAGCCTGTCGCTAAAGTCAGCAAAAAGGATTTCGTGAACATAATACAACATCCCGGAGGACGTCAAAAGCAGATTGGACTCTATCACAATATTGTCACATTCTCCAATGACAAAATCGTTCAGTATCTCACTGACACCGAGCCAGGGTCGAGTGGATCACCTGTGTTCAATTCTAAATGGCAGGTGGTTGCGTTGCATCACAGTGGCGGTATGCTGAGAGAACCGGGTATGACAGAGCGCTTCATGCGCAATGAAGGAATTGCAATTGGACTGGTCGTGGAAGGATTGCGATCAAAGAGAATCATAATGTAGTTTCAGTAATGAGTCTGGGTCCCAAACTAAAGCGAGATATTAATTCCATTTTGGTTAAACTCTATCCAACTCCCGGTGACATAAGAGGTGTTTTAATACGGGCCGGAATACCTATTGGTGGTTTCAATATGGCGGAATCTGCACGTGATTCCTGGCCGAAGATTATCGACTATAGCGAGGAGAATCGAAGATTAGACGCGCTCGTAACGACGGCAAACAGAGAGCACGCTGGAAATTATGAAATAACAAGGGTCGCGTCGGAGATGCAGGTCGGTGATAAGAACCGTCTCATGGCAATTGCAAAAGCTATTAAGGACGAAAAGTGTATTTTGTTTCTCGGTCCAGGAGTGTTGCAATGCAACCAGGGCCAACAACTGACCTCATTCAATAAGTTCCTGGCAAGACAGTTGCAAATAGAACTCAATAACGGCGAGGTTTACTATGATCCGGCGCTGCAACTCGACTTGCGATACATTGCTCAACGATTTCAAACGCTGCCAACATATATTAAGGGTGACATTGGTAATCTTGCACAAACCCACTTCGAGGAGATAAGGCCACAGATTACAACAAGACCCTTTGACAATCTGGCCCTGCTTCCTTTTTCAATGGTCATCAATACAAATCCGGACAACATTTTTGAACAGACTGTGAACAGTGCGTCGCCGGATAAGGTCTGGAGTTCGTATTACCGCTTTAGTAACGAAGTTGTTGATGGCCAAAAGCCATTCGACCCCTTACGAAACAAAATCATTGAATACAATATTTTTGGATCATTCAAAAACATCCACTCGATCCTATTTACAGAGGCCGACTATGTTGCATTTACGAAGAACATTTTGCAGCGTACACCGCCGTTGCCGAATGAAGTAATTGCGTGTTTTGATGAAACAAAATACTATATGTTCCTAGGGTTTGAATTCAGCCTCTGGCATTTAAAAATTCTTCTCGAGGCGCTAACGATTATCCGAACCGAAGGTCGAAGTATTTCCATTTATATGGACAACCCATTGTCGCATCATGAGCTTGAATACTTCGATAAGGAATTTAAATTTCATTTTATCAATCGGGATGTTTCAAGTTTTACGGATAGCCTTGTAAGACAATTCAATGCGTTATGAGCAAACCAGGATCACAAAAGAAATATCGGTACCCTGGCTTAAGGTCATTTGAACCCGCGGAGCACGAGCTTTTCTTTGGGAGGAGTGATGAGATCCAGGATCTCTACACATATGTTAAGCATGAACGAATCGTTACGCTATTCGGAAAATCAGGACTAGGAAAAAGTTCACTGATCAATGCCGGTCTTTGCCAACGGCTAAAAGCGAACAATTACTACCCCATAAGAATCAGATTTGGAATAGAACAATCTGAAACCTTGCTCAGCTTATTTTATATCACTCTCCAACAAGATCCAAAGTTATCCCCTGAGTTGAACAATATTCACAGAGAAGAAAATGACCAATGGCCCAAAATATGGGAAACAATAAAGTTTGCAGCAGACTCGGGAATATTGGAAGATCACGAACATACGGACTCTAAGTCACCAATCACGCACACAGAAAAGATTATCGTACTGATCTTTGATCAGTTTGAAGAGTTCTTCACCTATCCTAAGGATCAGCAAGCAGAGTTTATGGGTCAGCTCTCGGAACTGGCCTTCGATCAGCCACCTATCAGGGTGCTTAACCCTCTTCTTGAAAAGAAATTAAAAGACCGAACTGACCAGGACGTCCAACGAAGCAAGCAGCCTGAAATCCGGATGTTGTTCTCGGTTCGATCTGATGCCCTTCATAATCTGGACAATATCAAAACCCATTTGCCAGGAATCCTCAGAAATAGGTTTGAGCTAAAACCACTAAATAAACAAAAGGCGTATGAAGCTATCATTGGGCCCTCAAAACCCGATGCACCAAATTTCGTAGTGCCCTCTTTCGAGTTCGATAAGGTAACACTCGATCTAATCAAGGAATTTTTGAGCAATGCCTATAACGAAGTGGAAAGTTCCCAGTTGCAGATCGTGTGCAACTATGTTGAAGTGAAACTCGAAGAGTATCACCTGAATGGACAAACCAAACGAGTGGTCACAGATGAGATCATCAACGATTCGAACATTAAGGGGATAATCGACGACTACTATTTCACACAATTGCGCAAACTCAAAGACTTGATGCCAGTCGCTCGGGAAATAATGGAAGAAGCCTTAGTCTCGTCGGGCAGGCGTGCCAGTCTCACCCATGGGCAAATGCTCGCGAAAGTCGGGGTTCATAAAACTCTTATTCCCAGTATGCTGGAAAGTCGCCTAATACGGGAAGAGTACACGCACCTCGGGCTGACCTACGAAATATCCCATGATACCTTGGTGCCCGCAGTAGAAAAATCATTTGAGCGCAGAAAATTAAGCGCGCAAAGAAAAGAATTGGAAAGAGAGAAGAAGGTGCGGGAGTTAGATCTTGAAGAAAAAAAAGCCCAGCTTGAAAACGAAATGCTACTGAAGCAGGAGGCTGAAATAGCGAGAGATCTTGCTGAAAAAGCAAAGTCGGAGGCCGAAGCGGCACGATACGATGCTGAACTGGCCAGAAATGAAGCGATATCAGCCAAGGAGCTGGCTGAAAATGCCAAGGAAGATGCTGAGCGGGCGAGAGAGCATGAGAGAAAGTCAAAAGTTGAAGCCGAGCATGCTAGGGAAACTGCCATTCTCGAACGGGAAAAAGCTACCGCATCGCAGAGAAGATTTAAAGTGATATCAGGATTCTTGCTAATCGCCTTCGTTGTAATA
The DNA here is from genome assembly GCA_035316905.1 of Chryseolinea sp. Lineage (GTDB taxonomy): Bacteria > Bacteroidota > Bacteroidia > Cytophagales > Cyclobacteriaceae > Chryseolinea. The sequence goes on from DATHIE010000559.1 coordinate 4,650, forward strand.
GTAGTCCTTGCGGTAAAGTCCTCACGAGCGCTGGTAATGTTAAATCAACAGGTCGCAGCGAGCCTCAATGCAGCCGCACAGCGACAGTACGAATTCGGCCGCGACTTTAAAGCCTTTAAATTGTGGGAATATTCATCAGAATATAGTCAGGAGAACTCGTTCCTACATAAGGAATTTTATGCCGTTAGGGGATCAAACGTTCTGCCATCGGATGACGAAAGTTTAATAGTTTCAACATATAGTATTTCGGATTTTGGTGGAGCCGAAGGTTACGGAATGAATGAGCTACACTACATGGTAGACGTGTGGAAAAACAGCGGCGGACCAGTGACATACGACTACTCGATAAGAAATGTCGAAACAATCGATGTTGTA
>DATHIE010000560.1:0-2739 GCA_035316905.1 Chryseolinea sp.
CGTACTGAGTTTCCATTCTCGCACGAATATTCGGCAGGTGCTTCGACGGTCTACAGCTCCGTCCACGATCTTGCTCTGTTTGCAATGTTGCATCTGAATGACTTGAAAAAGAACCGCGTCATCTCCAAGCGGTCCGTGAAAGCAATGCAAGACACAGTGGCACGCAATGGTTCCAATCATTATGGACTGGCGTGGTGGATCACCGGCGACTACTATGGGTATAAAGGATTTCTCGCACAAGGAGGCACCTGGAATTCGCAGGCGTGGATGCAACTAATTCCGTCGGAGGACATCGCTGTGATAGCAATCGGGAATTATGGCGATGGTTCTCCCTACAGGGCGATCATTAATGAAGTGCTGGCAGAGCTGCTGCCGCAATTTAAAACAAACATGATTGCCGAAGCCGCCAAACCGAAGACACAGACCACTGATGAAGTAAAACCAGATCCACCACCGTCCAAGTGGAAAGGTGTTCTTAAAACCTATAAAGGAGATGTTCCAGTGGCTTTCAACTTTAATGGATCGACGGCAAGCTCTGCGGATTTAGATTCCGTTAGAGATATCATGCTTTCGAAGGTGCGCGTGCATCCCAACCGGTATTCCTATACGGTCAAGGGAGATCTAGGGCTGGAAGACATGGGTAAGGCCCCGTATAACATGAACTTCTATCTATGGCAGGAAGGAGATGAGCTTTATGGATCGGCCCAGACGAGCAGCGCCGTTCATCCCGACACCCCGACGCTTTCGTTTTGGGTAGAGATGAAAAGGGTGAAGTGATTTGCGCTAGATGAGGTCCACATATACAACAATGATTACGTTCATGTAGATGAAACGTTTGTTGAAGCACACCTACAGGTCACCGACATAACTTCGGTAGATAGTTTCAAAAGCCTGACGATCGCCGGCCTTAAGAGCCGCTGCCAACTCGGTATCGCTATGGATCCGCGGCGACTTCATCGGGAAACAGGATGATAAGTGCCAAACAAAAATGTCCATGCACAGGTGACAACGGTACCGCGCATGGACAACGAGGGCTCCGAACCGGTTATTTCTTTAAGCCAGTGGAGACAAAATCTAACGAAATCCGGGGGATTAGAAGGCCGGCTTTTGATGAGTAAATCACCGGTTCTCAACAGCATGCCCCTGCAGGCTTTCCAGGGCGAAAAAGCGGGTGCCGCTTTTATTTCAGCGGTAATAATGCAGGTTTTTGGCGTATTTGGGCTCATTCGCCTATCAGTTGCGGTAATACATCGTTTCTGACCCCTGTTTTTTACTGTATATATATAGAGTGGCGCGGCGTTGACTATCCGAAATACTGTGGTAAGCCGGAGCGGCCGAAAAAAGATCGCGTGAGGTCCCAACTTACACACTCTAGGAATGCTGTTATATTTTGAAAATTTTCAGTTTTCCTAGACATAGCACTCATCACGAATGCTTCAAACTGTACGTCGGAAGTACCTCTCTAAGTTTCATAATGAGTTCTAAAGAGTTATGCTTCCTTATCGTCCTTACTAAAGCGAGTTAAGAATTGATCGGGACTGTCTATAGTTCTATAGACATCATTTTTATGGATTTGATTGAGATTGCCTTAACCGGGCATGAAACTCAAAGACAAGAAACGGCTACAAAAATTCAGAGAAAGGCTAGTCCAATTAAGAACTGAAAGAGGACTAAGTCAGCGCGGTCTATGATATCTACGCGATGTAGATCATACAAAAATCAGTAAGCTGGAAACCGACCAGGATACAAACCTCAATCTTACCACATTGTTTGAACTTGCAAGAGGCCTGGGAATTCATCCTAGTGAATTAATAGACTATGATTTTGATTTCATCAAGCGCGGTTGAACTATGCGCTGCATGTTCACGTCTCATTTGACAAGGCCTAGAACATCAAAAGATAAAAAAGGGCAGACAAAGCTGCCTGCCCCCAACCTTAACGGTTTTGTTTAGGGATTTAGGTTTACTGAATATACGTAACCCATCAAAAAGATCCCGTCCCTTAGCTGTACGGTTTTCCTGCAAGAATTAGAACATTTGTTAACGACCCAGTTCACTACGCATCCGCCCCAATGGCCGACGCCCTCAATCTCCACGACCTTCCAACTAACAAAAACAAAAGGGCAGTAATCTACCTGCCCCTTACGTTGCGTTTGATCCCTCGCTTGTTGTCGTTCGCGAAGGGAAGGTAAGGATTAGGACGATCAGTGATAAGGGAGAGGTGTACGGTTTTCCGGAAGGATTGATGTTTGGTTGGAACCCCCGAGCATACCATTATCGTTGTCGTCGCTGACCTTTTGATCAACGCGAGCAAACTGCATCTGATATGTAGAAAATATAGCAACGAACGAACGGCATAAATTCAAATACAAAATGAAATATTGGCTAAATTGATTTAGGAAAGATGTCAAAAGATCACCCACAACGCGTTCGCCAACATGTACTCGGAGAAGAGGCAGTAGCCGCCGTGCATCGTTGCTTTCCTTCCAACTGGATAAAGCGCGAGGAATCGTCACCTGATTATGGAATCGATATGGTCGTGGACGTCGTCAAGGGTACAAACGTCACCGGTATTCGGTTTGCCATTCAGATAAAAGGACAAGATGGCCCAGTGCAAGAAGGACAGGAAACAATCAAGATTTCAGGCGTTAAAAGAACGTCCGTCCAGTATTGGCATGAGCGTCCAGAGCCTGTGATGATTGCAGCATATTCTGCCGCAACCAATGTCGTTGTATGGCGT
>DATHIE010000561.1:0-3433 GCA_035316905.1 Chryseolinea sp.
GCGACGACTAATGCCAACCAATGAGATTTCATGACGTAAAGAGGTTTAGTTTCTAACACCTTGATAAGCACCTTGGACAACTTAGTTTTCGGCTTGTTGATAGGTACGGGGCTAGTATCTCCAAAAATAAGACAATCCGAGCGAATACCCTATCCCTGTAAAAGGCGAAAAACGACCCTTCAAGTAAGAGTTCATCCATTCCTTTCGAAATTCGGAGTTCGACATTGGACATTGGACATTCAAATTCGAAACGAGGTGAGATCTCCAACAGTACGCGAAAATCTACGGTTCGGTCAATTTAACTTTCAAGTAGGACAGTGTAGGGGATGAATTTCCAATGTCCAACTCCCAATTTCCAATATCGAAAGGAATAGATGGCAATATCTTTGGTCAGATTTCTACTTCAGTCCATGCCTGGTCAGGAAGTATTGATACTCTTCGTTGAACGTCGGCACGTCCGGCGCCAGGGCCATAGCCTGTTCGTACGAAGTAATAGCATCGATGATGAGATTGTGTTCTTCGTAGAACCGGGCGAGGATAAGTTTGTTCAACGCGGTCTGTTCCGCCACATCGTTATTGATTTCTGTAAGAGATTTTTGTATACCTGCATGCTCAGCCGGTGAAAGTTTTTTAATAAGGCGAGGTTTAGAAGGACGGTGATCTGACTTAGCCTTCACCTCAATAAGCACGGCGTTCTCCTTAGCATATTTCGCATCTGTAAGGTCGATCTGCACCTTGGTGTCAGCAGTTTCAAATTTGTTCAATTCATCATCGAACATATTCCGCACCGTTACAGTATACGGTCCATTAACTTTACTTTCCCAGCTCACAATGGCTACGGTGTTGTAGATACCAGCGGATTGATTTTCTGGCAGCAAGATTCTCACGGGAAGATTCTCTCCGCGATCCACCGCTCCCGTTGCGCTAAGCCTATTCTTTTTGCCTTCAGCGTTACTGCTTAGAATGAAGTCGGTATATTTGTTAAGAACGCTATTACCACTTTTCATCTTCGCGGACAGGTCTGCAACCTTGTAGTTCCCTGGTTGTTTCAACTCCAGCGGTTTACCTGAGTTGTATACCAACCCAAGATAGGCGTTATCCACTATCTTCAATTCGTCTCCATTTTTCAAAGTCGCTCCCGTTTTCAAAGGAGCCCAATCGGCACCGGACTTCACTGAGTTGCCACCCTTATTGGCGAGAACTTTAAACGCATAATCCTGGGCAATGGCTACAGATGAAATTAGGGCAAAAAGGACGGAAAATTTGATGGTTTTCATATTAAGAAAATGAGGGGAATGCCGAAAATTAGGGTTTATCTGACGTTTCTTCGATTAATACGTTATTCTTCTTCTGGGTAAACGAAATCCAGTTCATAAATTTAAAAAAGGAGTTTTTTACTACGCTCATATAAATTTCATACACGTCCCCAACAAGTGCAACGGCCGCAACTGTTAACGTTATATTGAATTTGTACTCGTACCATGCAAATATTAGGATCATCAAGATTGCATATATCACAACCTGGCTGAATTGCAACAGTTTGGTAATACCGTCATACCATAGAGGTAAGCGGGTATTGATTAGCGAAAATAATGCCACGTTGAGCATACATATTAATACCGCGATAGCAATTTCTTGCCATGGCGACATCTTTTCAACAAAGTCTTCATTTAATATCATTGAAACAATGTTGGCGTGAACAACCACGCCGAACATATCTGGATTTGCTTTGCCAGCATTCTTTTCGTTTAGTGGCGTATAAAATTTGTCAGCCCATGACGGATCTCCCAATTCTCTCCCTAAGTATCCAAATAGCACAATTTTATCTTTTATCATTTCAGACACGAAATTCTCGGTTGCTACGTCCTGGACATCTAAGGTGTAAAACATTTGAGGGTATTTTGTGGTACCAAAAATGTCAAAGACATTACCCCGATAGTTGACTACTTCAGAAAAGTTATCTCTATCCAGAAATTTTTTCGTTAGCGTTGAATCATAGGCCATTGCCACCTCGACCGAAAACGCGCGAAGCACAGATTCGCTGACTATTAGCTGAGGATTAAAATTACGACACGTTTTCACATCATCCTGAAATGCTGCATCTGTATCAAGATTGGCGAAACCATCGCTCATCGCATGGTCCAAAAATATCGCGTCTGAACGCCGCAAAGAATCAAGGATATTTACATCCAGGGTATTCCTTTTGTTCAGAACCTTACTAACCAAAACGACATTACCGGCATCTTTGATTGCTTTACTCAGCATTTGATTGCCAATTGTGTCAAGTAATAGCGGACAGTTTACCGTATCCCTGAGTCCAGTTTTACAATCAAAAAAACCATCGATACCAATAACCTTCGGTTTGTATTTCGAGATGATATTAATTTGCTCTGCTATTTGCCCGCGCGATAACTCACCAATATTCACTATCACGACATTCTGATCAACATTAGGTTCTTCGAGCCGAAGGTCAGAAAACACATAATCCGTTAGTTCAACATCGGCTAGTGCCTGGCCGATCGGATCGAGGAGGTTAAACAACTTACTTTGCGTAAGTCCAAATATTCCCCACATCGCCAGAAAGACAAATGCAGTCGCGATGACGCAATCGAGCCAAAATTTTCTCATGATGGTAGATCTAGTATCAAGTAAATTTAGAAATTTAACTTGTCATTCCCACTTACCATTTGAAGCACACAAAACCAAGACTCGACATTAGTTCCTTCGCGGAAGGCATCTTTGCCGGTGACCGCGTAATCCTCGGTCAGGCAATTACGCTAATCGAAAGCAATCTCGAATCTGATCAGCCAGATGCAGCTGCATTGTTGGAGAAAGTCCTTCCAAAAACCGGAAGGTCATTGCGAATAGGAGTTACAGGTGTACCAGGCGTTGGCAAGAGTACATTTATTGAAAGCTTCGGAAAATATCTCGTGAATAACGGGAAAAAACTAGCGGTGCTTACGATTGATCCTTCAAGCCCTTTAACAAAGGGAAGTATCCTTGGTGACAAGACCAGAATGGATGAACTATCTAAACACCCTTCCGCATTTGTCAGACCGAGTTCTTCCGCCACCGCGACAGGTGGAGTGGCGCACAAAACACGCGAGGCCATGCTACTCTGCGAAGCGGCAGGTTACGATGTGATCATCATCGAAACCTTAGGTGTCGGACAGTCTGAAATAGCAGTCAGCAACATGGTTGATTTTTTCCTCTTACTCATGCTGGCGGGAGCAGGTGACGAATTACAGGGTATGAAAAAAGGAATCATGGAGGTCGCCGACGCTCTTGTTATAACCAAGGCCGATGGAAATAATCTGAAAAATGCCGTTGAAGCCCAGGGAGTATTCCAACAAGCTTTGCATTTGTTCCCTGTTCCCGAATCCGGTTGGCATCCCACCGTTCTCTTATCATCGGCCATTACAGGTAGCGGGAT
>DATHIE010000562.1:0-6162 GCA_035316905.1 Chryseolinea sp.
TAGAGAAGTACCATACTACAACACCGAGAAATCCAAAAATACCAATCAGGTAACCAAGTAAAACCGGATCAAACAGGTTAATGCGTTGCCTGATTGAGACGTAAATGAGTCCGGCAAAAGTGGCGAATGAATGGGCGATGAGAACGGGTATAAATATGCTCGTTGGATTGGCAGCTTGCATCGTAACACGATCGGCCATAATACTAATTGGAATTATGGTCAAGCCGGATGCATTCAAGACCAGAAACATGATCTGTGCATTTGAAGCCGTTTCCTTATCAGGATTAATTTCCTGAAGTTCCTTCATAGCCTTAAGCCCAAGGGGAGTGGCTGCATTATCCAACCCCAGGATATTCGCGCTAAAGTTCATGATAATAGCTCCCGTAGCCGGATGGTTGCGTGGGATGTCCGGAAAAAGACGGGTAAAAAATGGTCCTACCAATCGGGAAAGAATAGGTACCATACCTCCGCGTTCACCAATTTTCATAAGTCCCAGCCAGAGCGTCATGATACCGGTTAATCCAATAGAGATTTCGAAACCGGTTTTTGCCGAATCAAACGTGGCTTGAAGCATGGCCGGAAAAACAGTTGCATCGTTAAAAACAATTAACTTAACAAGGGCTACCACAAAAGCGATCAGAAAAAAAGCAACCCAGATGTAATTTAGAATCATGGTAGTTGGTTATCGACTAACAATGTACAATGATCAGGGTGTGTTTACCAAATTCAAAATGTGACATGCAGCTACTCCGGCTGTTTCCGTTCTCAATCTGTTTGCTCCCAGGCTGACCTTCACGAATTTTTTTTCCTGCGTCAAATTCAATTCTTCGGAAGAAAAATCCCCTTCAGGTCCAATAAGCACCAAGTAGTCTGAGTTTGGCAAAGCGACATTTTTCAGGTGAACGGGATTGGCAGGCTCAACGTATGCAATAAATTTTGACGATGCATCTGCGTTGTTGATGACTTCTTGTATTTTGACTGGTTCTAATATGAAGGGAAGTGTAAACCTCAGCGATTGTTTCATGGCGCTGACTGCTATCTTTTCCAGCCGTTCCAATTTAATGTGAGTTCTCTCCGTATGATCACATTCAATTAGCGTGATCTTGTCTATACCAAGTTCTACAGCTTTTTCAATAAACCATTCAAGGCGATCTGGATGTTTGGTAGGGGAGATGGCAATATGGATACTATATTTTTTGGAGGCCTCTGGTATTTTCTCACGAATTTCAAAAGCGCACTGTTGAACGTCTGACTTTGTGATCAAGGCGTGGTACAAAAATCCGTGGCCATCCGTAATATGGATAAGATCACCGGCCCTTTTTCGGAGAACTTTTGTGCAATGTTTTGATTCGGTTGGATCGAGGCAGTGTACTCCTTGCTGTATCTCTGGTTGATAAAACAAGTTCACACGCTAGGCGTATTGTTGATGGAGCTTTTCAACCAACGAAACGTATTCCTCCATGGCTTGCTCTTTTGATTTTCCTTTGAGCTCCGACCATGCATCGTATTTTGCTATCGCCTTAAAGTCAAAACCACCGGGCCTATCGCCGGTAGCATCACCCTCTGTAGCTTGTTTGTACAAGGCGTACAGGTCCAGCAGTTCCTCGTTGGTGGGGCGCTTCGTAAGCTGCTTTGATCGTTCTACGGCGCTTTCAAATTTTTGTACGTCCATTGTTTCTTCGTTGTTGTCCCCAGTGCGTGAATGATTACCTGCCTCCGATCTCTTTGTACGGGCGATGAGTTGCTCCTGTGTAAATCTGTCGTGGTCGGCCGATAGGTTCTTTGTTTTCGCGCATTTCCTTCCACTGGGCTATCCAGCCGGGTAGACGTCCCATTGCAAACATTACCGTAAACATTTCTACCGGGATGCCTAGGGCACGATAGATTATTCCCGAATAGAAATCAACGTTAGGATAGAGCTTACGCTCAATAAAATAAGGATCCTTTAGAGCAGCCTCTTCCAGTTTCTGGGCGATCTCCAATACAGGATCGCTTACACCAAGTTTTTTCAAGACATCATCGGCAGCCTTTTTAATGATCTTCGCGCGCGGGTCGAAGTTCTTGTAAACTCTATGACCGAATCCCATAAGACGGAAACCGCTGTTCTTGTCTTTTGCTTTATTGATCCACTTGTCGGTGTCACCACCATCTTTTCGGATATTCTCCAACATCACGATAACCTCCTGATTAGCTCCTCCGTGCAGAGGCCCCCATAGCGCATTGATGCCTGAAGATATTGACGAGTATATACTTGCCTTTGAAGATCCTACGATCCTCACAGTCGATGTTGAACAATTTTGTTCATGGTCAGCATGCAGGATCAGAAGCTTGTCCAGTGCATCAGCGATAACCGGGTCAACTTCATACTCTTCGGCGGGAAGGCTGAACATCATCTTAAGAAATCGTCCTGTGTATTGAAGGTTGTTATCTGGATAGTTAACGGGGTGGCCGACCGCATTCTTAAATGCCCAGGCTGCGAAGGTTGGCATTTTTGCCAGGGATCTGACTATGCTAAGATACACACCCTCAGCCGACCGATTTGGATCAAGGGACTCGGGATAAAATGCCGTTTGAGAACAGAAGAGGGAAGCAAGCACTCCCATAGGATGGGCTGTGGATGGAAAGCCATCCAGGATCTTTTTGATGTCTTCGTGAACCAGCGTGTGGGACTTAACGTCGTGTGTGAATTTATTGTTCTGCTGCTGATTTGGGAGTTCGCCAAAAATCAAAAGGTATGCTACTTCAAGAAAGTTGGATTTTTCAGCGAGTTCTTCAATGGAATATCCCCTGTATCGAAGTATTCCCTTATCACCATCGAGGAAAGTTATGGCACTCTTGGTTGCACCCGTATTTTTATAGCCAAGGTCTAATGTAATCGCTCCCGTCTTCTCCATCAGCTCGCTAATATCAATAGCGACCTCGTTCTCACTTCCTATAACGAGCGGCAATACATACGACTTTCCATCAATTATTAATTCAGCAGTTTTGGACATTTTCAAATGGATTTAACACAAGTTTTAAATATACAGGGTTCAGGTATGTTTGGGAAAGGAATGCGTTAAAAAATGTGTTTTTTCAATTATTACCGAGGATCAATGGCATTCCATCACCGCCTGAGCCGATTACAATGACCTTTGCATTGGGGGATTTGGATAGCTCAAGTGTTGCTTCTATGCCCCTCATTTTCAAGAGATTGTTTGTCAAGCTATTGTTGATGATATTGTTCGCCCTGGACTCACCTTCAGCAGCAATTCGTTTGCGTTCGGCTTCACTTTTCTCCTTGTCCAATCTGAATTGGTAAGCAAGTGCTTCTTGTTCCTGCTGTAACTTGTTCTCAATCGCACCTTTGATTTGCTCGGGCAATGCGATCGATCGAATTAAGACAGCAGGTGCGTTGACGAAATTCTGCTGAAGGATTGTTTCTGTTTCAGTCCTTATGGCGGTCTCTACCGCTGCGCGTTTCGTAGAGTAGATTTCTTCTGCTGTGTAACGTCCCATCACCTGTCGTACAGTTGATCTTACTTCAGGGATGACCAGAACGTTCACATAGTTCTTGGTGAACTTTTCGTGTATGTATCCAATCTTGTCGGGCATAGGATTATAACGGACCGTAATGTCAACGTGAATCGACAATCCACTTTTGTCGAGAACGTCCATATTTTCATCTGATGACGTCTCATTTACGCTGTATACATAAAGCTCATTCCATGGCGCCTTCATATGAAAGCCTTGGGCGATGACGTTGTCTTTGTCTAATCCCACGCCAAATTTGTAAAAGATGATGGCCCTTTCGGATGGGCCGATGGTATAAAAAATACTGGAGGAAATACCCATAATAACAAATAAGGCAATAACGCCCAAGATGATGTAGGGAAGAAATCTTCGGTTGTTCATACTAGATTAAGGTTTGGTAAAGTAAAGTGTTTGATATTTAACTTCTGCGGTCGTCAAGAGACCCAGCGGATTTGCCGGTTTGCCAAAACTACGATAATTACTGGCATAGTGAATCCCACCCGATTATCTTTCTGTTCACCTCTCAACACAACAGGTAACCGGTAATCCCGGGGAATTTTGATTAAAAACTGACCAACAAAACTAACCCCCGTCTACGTATCCTATTAAATTAAAGTATGAGTTTGCCTAATGAAGTTAAACTATTCTATTAATTTGAGGCTAGTACAAACGCCGTCGCGCAGGTGATTTCGAGAAACTTTTTTATCGTGTCGTTATTTATTGTTGGCCAGGCGAATATGCTTAATGGTCAATCGCGTGTCGACAGCCTTAAGCAAGTTCTCTTCGAAGTAAATGACATCAGGCAGCGGGTGGATGTTCTCAACGACCTTTCCTCGGAATTGTACGACACAGACGTAATCGAGGGTTATAAATATTCATCTGAGGCGAATGAGCAGGCAAAAACCATAAAATACAGCGATGGCCAGATGAGAGCGCTAATTCTTATGGGTTATCGCTTTACCGTTAGCGGCGAATTTCAAAAAGCGCTTGAACTTTACAAGCAGGCAGCGGAGACAAATCCTGAAAGGACCGACCTGCTGGGGTACAGCAATACCATGACAGCCAACATTTACCGGTCCATTGCCAAATACGACTCGGCGAGGTTCTTTTATACTAAAGCTATTGACATACTCGAGAAGAACCCGCATCCCATTTACCTCGCCTTTGCATTTAAGAGCCTGGCGCGGCTGTTAATGATTCAATGGAAAAATAAGGACGCTGAATACTATTTCTTGAAAGCACAAAAGATATACGATGAACTTAATAACAAGAGAGGGAAGTCAGAGATCTGGTTCTCTTTATCGGACGTGAACAAAAATCTCACCGACTATAACACAGCGAATGAGTACATGAACAGAGGCTGTGAAATTGCTAACGCTGTCAAGTCGGACTACCTCATTTTTCTATGCTACAAGAACGAGGGTGACTATTACTATCGTCTTGGCGACTATATGAAAGCTATGGAAAAATTGTTCCAGGCCATGGACATCCTGAAAACCAAAGAGCAGCCGCAGCTGCTCACGAGTATTTACACCCAGCTAGGAGAAGTGTATGCGAATCTCGGTCAACATGACGTTGCCCTGAAATATTATTTTGACGCTCTAAAAATAAATGAGCGGCTCGGTCTTAAATACGAGATCGCTACGGTATACAGTGAGATTGGCTGGATCTATAAGAACCAGCTGAACTTTTCACAGGCAAGACTGTACATGGAAAAATCGTTGGCTCTGCGCGAGGAAATAAAAGATGAACACGGAATATCGAATAGTTACAACGTGGTGGGTGTCCTTTATTACCAGGAGAAAAAGTACAACGAAGCGTTGAAGTTTTTACAGAAAGCTCTGCAAATCCGCGAACGTATTGGTCACCGGGAGGGTATTTCTGCCAGCATTTTCAATATGGCACTGGTCTACGAAGACCTTGGAGAATACCCCAAAGCTTTAGAGTATCATTTTAAAGCATTGGCCATCGATGAAATAATTGCCAACAAGCAAGGGTTGAGCATATCGTACAACCAAATCGGACAAGTCTATACCAAAGCTAGAAATTTTAGTGAAGCAGAAAAGTACCTTACAAAGGCTGCCAACCTCGCCCAGGGTACGGGTTCTAAGATAGCGATAATGAATAACCGGCTTTTCTTTTCTTCATTGTATGAAGCACAAGGCAATTTAAAGAAGGCGCTGGAATACCATAAGCTTTACGCTGAATTGAACGATAGCATTTACAGTGAAGGCAACGCGATGAAGTTGGCCGAGTTGCAGGCTCTCTATCAGGTAGAACAAAAAAACCAGGAGATCGAATTGCTCAACCAGAATAAGGAAATACAAAACAACCAGATCCAACTGCAACGCTCTCAGATTGGTCAACAACGTACGATAATAATTTCGGGGATTGTCGGGTTAGTGTTGATTGGCGTGTTTGGATTCAAGACCTACCAGTACACATCGAAAATTAGAAAGGCAAGCCGCGAAATACTTGAACAAAAGGAAGAGATTCAGGCACAATCTGAGGAGCTCATTGAAGCGAACCAGACGATCGCCCAGATCAACAAGGATCTTGAATCAAAGATAGAAGAAAGAACGTCGGCACTTCGTCAGGCTTATAAAGAGCTTGATACTTTCTTCTACCGCTCTTCTCATGACTTCCGCC
>DATHIE010000563.1:0-2144 GCA_035316905.1 Chryseolinea sp.
ACAATCCTCATCTCTTTTACCATTGGGCACGCGGACTGACGACTTATCAAAGAATAACACGAGCCGTATGAAGCGAGAGTTTCACGTACGGTTCTGTGAGAGGCTTGAGGGTGAAACTCCCTCTTGCCTACTCAGCGGGCAAAAAAGTCAGGGCACGTCTTTTAAAGTTACGCACCCATTAACATCATGCTTCTCTCTCAACGGTTCAATGCGATCTTTTTTGATCTCAGATTTCCTTTCATCTACACTTCTACTCCTTATTTCCGCATTTCCTTATACCTTATACCTAATACCTTATACTCCTACCACAATGATCCGTGCAATATTCCATTTCATTCTAATGACATTGGTAACAAACACATTCTCCCAACCAGCACCCACCCACAAAGACATCGTTTACGCGGTTGTCGAGGGGAAGGAACTAAAGCTTGATCTTTACCTTCCCTCTAATCCCGCTACCGGCGGTCTGCTCGTGTTCGTGCACGGCGGGGCGTGGAGAGGTGGATCGAAGGACGGCCTACCAAAGGTTTTTCCTGACAACGGTATACCTACTGCTAGCATCGAGTTCAGACAATCCACAGAAGCAAAATTTCCAGCACAGATCCATGATATCAAAGCTGCTATTCGGTTCCTTCGTGCTAAGGCCGGTTCTTACGGCTACAATGCGCAAAAAATAGTTATCATGGGCAGCTCTTCGGGTGGACATCTTGCTGCACTTACAGGGGTGACCACTGGTAATGCTGAACTTGAGGGAAAAATTGGTGAGTTTCCCCAACAGTCATCCAACGTTCAGGCCATCGTCGATTATTACGGCGCCACAAACCTGACAACGATCCTCGCGCAGTCAACACCATTCGGACTTAACGTGAGAAAACCTGCACTTGAATTATTGTTAGGCTCGGAACCCGATAAGAGTATTGACCTGGCCAAACTTGCAAGCCCTGTCTTTCATATTGATGCCAACGATCCGCCCTTACTCATCTTTCACGGTGAACAGGATCCACAAATGCCGATTAGTCAATCACATGAATTGGCAGGCGCCTACAAAAAGTCAAACCTCGACGTCCAATTCGATGTGGTCTATGGTGCAGCCCATGGAGGTGACATGTTTTATACTCCGGAAAGGTTGAAGCTCGCCATTGATTTTATCAAGAAGCATCTGGCTAAGTAGTCCGGATACATCAGGGCTATTACAGAAACAAATTGTTATAGCTCGACAAGGCCATTTAAAAGTTCTTCTATCTCCGTCTGATAGGTGGGTAGTAAATTCTGAGCGCTATAGGTGACAAACTGTACTGTGCCGCTCGGGTTAGAAAAATAATATCCGTAATAGAAAAACCTTATACCCTGCATAGTGCCGGCCATTTGAAGATGCAACACCTTCAATCCATTTACGGTCCTGTATTCTTCGTTTTGTATGGAGAGATCCGGGGCAGCAATCCGACCATTGTCAATCGCGATGTTCTTTAGGGTCTCCAACGGGATCTGCATTTTTTCCGCAATGATCATTCCGTACAGGTCACCATCCTTCAGATGCAGCTCAAATTCAGCAGCGTCGTTCTTTGAAGCTTTTTCGAATTTCCATTTCTTGGGATCGATCCAAAAACCGACATTGAATTTGCTGCTCTTAAGTAAGAAGCTTGAACGCTTACCCTTTGTAAACGTCGCGGGATTGGTCTTAATGAACTCCTCCGATGTCGAACTATCGATGGATTTCCAGGTACCGTCATCGTACAGCACTACTTCGTCTCCGTTTTCGGTGACCGCTTTTGTTTGGGCGAAGCACAGCACGACAACCCACAATAAAAGAGAGGTCAATACGATCCTTAAAAGCATTTGTGAGTTCTGTTTGGACCCAAAATATTCAAATTCTCGATAACGTTTCAGTGAATAAAATGAAAATTCAAAAAAACTACAGGCCTCGGCTAGTCATTCAAAATATTTCTCAACGATTCTTTTATTGCCTGAAACGAAACCCCTTTAATAACACAATCTGCAGCGCCCAGTAAGACCAGATTCTTAAATTCTTCTTTGTTGGAGGTGGTAGTGTACATGATAATCGGTACGGACTTGAGCCTTTCCATCCGCTTAAGTTGTTTCAGGCATTCCTTGCCCGACATTACAGGCATGTTGATGTCCAGGAA
>DATHIE010000564.1:0-5871 GCA_035316905.1 Chryseolinea sp.
CAGATCTACGGTACCCAGTTCGTAAAAGACAACCTTGATCCTAAATGGAAACGATACCAAATCGACTCGACAAAGGTGACCGACGAAGAACGGACGTATTACGGTGTCGAAACTCTCGCAGAGCAGAAAATCAAGGAGTACGACATGAATTTGCTTTCTCTCTCCGAGTATTATGCCACAACGAATTCAATTGACAAGACTATAGAACTAATAAAGGCCGAATTTAAAAAGAAGAAAAAAGCGGAATACAACGTAAGCGAAATTGGCCTCCTTATGTTTGGCGAAGAGCTAATGAACTTGGAAAAGAATGAACAAGCATTAAGAGTACTAAAATTGAATACAGAACTCTATCCCGATCTATACAGGACTTTCTACTATTATGGAGAATGCCTTTTAAAACTAAAGAGGAGAGAGGAGGCAAGAAAAGCTTTTCAAAAGTCCTTGACGTTGAATCCAAAAAACGACCGCGCCCGGGAAAAGCTGAGGGCAATGAGCAATGAACAATGAACAATGATCAATAACCCCGCCCACACTCTCGCCCTAACTTCTAACTTCTAAATTCTAAATTCTAAATTCTAAATTCTAACTTCTAAATTCTAAACCCTTGTATCAATGAAACGCGTCCTTGCGCTTACCCCGGTTTTGCTTAGTTATTTCTTTATTTTTTTCTCCTGCTCAAAATCTGATAAGAATTCAACTGTAGTCAGAGATTCCACGGCCGCGATAGCCGCATCTACGGGCGTGTTTACTAAAAAGCAAGTGGAATTGGGATCCACCCTTTTTACAACGAACTGCGCTGCCTGTCATGGCAATGACTTGCGTGGAACAGAGGGAGGAAATGCCCTGATCGGAGAAAATTTTATAGACAAATGGAAGGAAAAATCAGTGGGACAATTGTTTGAATTGACGAAAGGCACAATGCCAAAGACAAATCCACATTCTCTGGATGATGCATCGTATTCAGCGCTGCTTGCTTTCATGTTAAGCGCAAATGAATTTCCGTCAGGCGAGATTGATCTGCCGTCGACAAGGGAGGAGTTGGAAAATATTTTGATTGGCTCTCCGGCCCGCGAAAGAGTCGCCAGGCGATTTATTCCAAAGCCGTACGATGCAACACCGCCTACAATAGAAGCGGATTGGCGACAGCATAGAGGAGACTTTGCCAGCACCAACTATTCCTCATTGGAACAGATCAACAAAACAAATGTTCATAAACTAAAAATTGCATGGAGGTGGAAAACCGAAAATTTTGGATCGACACCTGAGTTCTATTTTAAATCGACTCCATTAATGGTGAATGGAGTACTGTTTACCACCGCCGGTTCGAGCCGTACCGTTGCAGCAATAGATGCAGAAAGCGGCGAAACCCTGTGGACATTCCGATTCGACGAAAAAGAACGAAAGACTTACGTACCGCGTCAGAATTCCGGGAGAGGAGTAGCCTATTGGTCGTCGCCAATAAAGGGAAAAGATCGCGTGATCTATATCACTCCCAGCTTTCAGTTGATAGCATTGGATGCACGATCAGGAAATTTGATTTCTGATTTTGGCGTTAACGGAGTTGTTGATCTGAAAAAGGGATTGGGTCCGAACGTAGATCCGCTAAAAGCAACAATTGGATCGACGTCGCCTCCAATAATTGTAAACGATGTGATCATCATGGGCGCTAGTTTTCCTGTGGGTCTTGCGCCGGCTTCAAGGAACCAGGTAAGGGGTGACATAATGGGTTATGATGTGAGGACCGGTAAACAGTTGTGGATTTTTCATACCATACCACAGAAAGGAGAAGAGGGTAACGAAACTTGGGAGAAGGAAAGTTGGAAGTACACGGGGAATGCAGGTGCATGGGCGCCACTAAGTGCTGATGCGGAATTGGGCTATGTCTATCTTCCGTTAGAAGCGGCCACTGGAGATTTTTACGGTGGCCATAGGCCTGGAAATAATTTGTTTTCTCAAAGTCTAGTGTGTCTGAATGTGAAGACGGGAAAAAAGGTGTGGCATTATCAGTTGATCCACCACGACATCTGGGATTACGACCTACCCGCACCTCCTATCCTCGCAGATATAAATGTTGACGGAAAACCAATTAAAGCGATTGTTCAACTTACGAAACAGGCTTTTGCATTTGTATTTGATCGAGTTACCGGGAAACCGGTTTGGCCAATCGAAGAGCGTGCGGTGCCCAAGAGTGAAGTTAAAGGGGAGTGGACATCTCCCACCCAACCTTTTCCAACAAAACCTGAAGCGTTTGACAGGCAAGGTTACTCCGACGATATATTAGTTGACTTTACTCCCGAAATAAAGGAAGAAGCATTGCGAATTGCACATCAATATAAGAGAGGTCCGTTGTTTACTCCCCTCAGCGTATTCGATCCAACCAATGGTCCCGAGACGTTGATGCTCCCGGATGCAGTAGGTGGTGCAAATTGGCAGGGTGGAGTTTTGGATCCTGAGACGGGTATATTATACGTTGCTTCAAGTACAGTTATGCGGCCGATTAGTCTGGGGTCAGATCCCGACGTGTCTGATATGGACTACATTGCGTACCAGGGTAGTTCCAGAATTGGGCCGCATGGTTTGCCGTTGGTCAAACCTCCTTACGGTAGAATTACCGCTATTGATTTGAACACCGGCAACCACAAATGGATGGTGGCGAACGCCGATACTCCAGGTTGGATAAAAGATATTCCTGAGTTAAAAAACATTGACATTCCGAGAACTGGTTCGCCTGATCGGTCGGGGATGTTGGTGACTAAAACTCTTTTGTTCGCGGGAGAAGGTTCAGGGCTGTATGCATCTGATGGAGGAGGAGGCAATAAATTCAGATCGCACGACAAAGCAACAGGTGAAATTATTTCCGAAATTGAACTGCCTGCGAATCAATCCGGCATACCCATGACGTATTCGATCAACGGCAAGCAGTATATTGTTATAGCTGTCGGTGCGGTTGGATTCCCGGGAGAGCTGGTCGCCTTATCCCTTTAGTTCAATCGATCGTTTCTGAATCATTCAAAATGTAAAAGGGAAACGAGTGGTAAAATGAGAAACAGATTGAGACGTTATCAAACGATCTGACCTAACAAAATGAGAATCTATTTCGTCTTGTCGATTGCTGTGGGGTTATTCGTTGCTTTTACAGTCACAAACAAAAGCATTGTACATCCTTTACCTCCAAAACAAATCGAGATCCGGGGAATTTATGGTAGCCCTGAGCCCTTCTGGAAAAAGAATCTGAGACTGGATCAGCTTGGCGTGAATGCGATTTTCATTCATAGTGGATCAATCAATGAACTCATGATGAAGCGGGCAAAATCTGAAGGACTAAAAGTCTTTGCTGAGTTTGCTACGCTCAACGGCAAAAATTACGTGGACGCGCATCCCGAGGCGTGGGCGATCGACAAGAATGGTAAAAGGGTAGAGGCAGCAACCTGGTTTATGGGCGTTTGTCCTACGGAACCGGGATTCAGACAACACAGACTCAACGAGCTGCAAGCCTTGTTGCGAAAATTTCCTCTTGATGGAGTATGGATGGATTACTTACACTGGCATGCGCAGTTTGAAGATCCGGAGCCAATTCTTCCGGAAACCTGTTTTTGTGAAAGTTGTTTGTCAAGCTTTCAATCCGCAACACGTATCAAAGTGCCTGAAGGAACTACCACTGAAAGGGCCGAATGGATTTTTAAGAACATCGATGGTGCCTGGCGTAGTTGGCGATGCTCAATTATCGCTGGTTGGGTTCGCGATTTCAAACGGACTCTACGACAAGAAAGACCTGATGCTCTATTGGGTGTATATCACTGTCCGTGGGACGATGACGACTTTAACGGAGCCAGACGTCGCACCCTTGGCCTGGATTATGATTCGCTTAGAGGGATTGTAGATGTGTTTTCACCTATGGTATATCACGGCCGAATGGAAAAAAGTCCGGAGTGGGTGAAGGAGAATATTGAATGGTTTTGTAAACGGCTAAATATCGAAGCTGGTACTAATCCGAAGGTTTGGCCGATAGTGCAAGCCTACAATGATCCAAAAACCATTTCGCCAGCTGAATTCGAAAGTGTTTTGCGATTTGGTGCGGGCGCCCAGGCTACCGGTGTTATGATGTTCACCAGCAATTCTGTGGCAGAGGATGAGGGCAAGATAGCGGTAATGAAAAAGGTTTACACTGAGTGGACCAATAAGAAATAATGTCTCCGATTTATTCTACACACCCAGTTACCCAGGCACCCAGGTACCTTTCAACGAACAAGCCCCTCCAACTAACAAAATGTAGCCTGTGACAATCCGAAAAGCAGACAAAGAAAAAGATTACGATAATATCTGGGAGATATTTTCCAGAGTGATCAAAACTGGAGATACATACGTCTTCGGTCCAGATACTTCTAAAGAAGCCCTTCATAAAATTTGGTTAGCTGACAACATGGACACCTTTGTGGCTGTCGACGATGATGGCTCGATGGTTGGAACTTACTTCATAAAGCCCAACCAAATAGACCTGGGCAATCATATTGCAAATTGCGGATACATGGTGAATCCCAGATACCAGGGAAGAGGAGTGGGAAACCAAATGTGCGAGCACTCAATCGCCTTCGCCAGAGAGCGAGGTTACCTGGGTATTCAATTCAATATCGTCGTGAGCACTAACACCAATGCCGTCAAGCTGTGGAAGAAATTTGGTTTCGAAATAATTGGAACAACACCCATAGGATTCAGACACAAGGAACTCGGGCTGGTGGACACTTATATTATGTTTAAAAAATTATAGCTCCTGGCGTGAATGGCATGAGCAACGGTGCTCGGATCAATACTATCATTTCGTCAATTCACTATCGATAATAGATCGAATTTTTTCCAAGCCCTTTTGGTCTTGAATTCCACCAACTGTTCTCATGTATACCTTGCCGGTCTTATCGACAAATAGATTCGTTGGCATTGGATAGTGCCTCGCATAACCAAAGTTCTGCTTAACCAATGTTTTGCTGTTTGGGATTACCTCATATCTTATGTCGCCCCTGATCGATCCACGTTCCACTAATTTATCCAACGCGTCTTGGTCATTCAGTAGAACAGAGATTAGCACAAAATCATTATTCTCTTTATACAATGTTGTCAACCTATTGAGCATGGGTACCTCAGCAATACAAGGCCCACAATTCACTGTCCAAAAATTGAATAGCACAACCTTTCCATGCAAGCTCTCGGGAGTATAGATGTTGCCCGTTTTTCCTACCATGCTATAATTCCCCATTGTCTTTCCTATTATGCACTGGTGAAACTCGTTGTCTAAAATCATATGTAAGCTATCCGCATTCTTTTGCGTGATTTTGTAAGTCACTCGCTCCAATTCAATTTTTTTATACTTTTCAGAATAGTTAGCGGAACACTCATGAACGGTTTGACCATTTGACTGGTAGAATGTGAGTAAGAATAGAGCACAAATTAGAGTTTTCAATTTTATTGTTTACTTAGAACGTTAGCTAAGCGGCACTCCGTCGAAACATGAATATAGGACTTTTTTAAATTTGATGTCTATGGCGTTAACAATCTAAAATCCTCTGCCTTCGGTTTAAACCCTCAAAATATCAACACGCAAGGATTGGCTATACCTTATAGCCTATACCCTATACCCTATACCTTTATACCCCATACCTACGGCAGCGGCCGGATCCTTATATTTCTCCATCGCATCGTAAAGAGGCCGCCACTTTCCATTCCATGCATTTGAAGGCCGATAAAGCCGCTGGCATGAGTTCGATAGACTTCTTCATTCGCGAGATCCTCCACCTGATTTCCGTTCACCCATGTTTGAATACGCGCACCATTAGCAACGACCCTGATTTTATTCCAGCCCTCGTTGTGTAAATAATGATG
>DATHIE010000565.1:0-6967 GCA_035316905.1 Chryseolinea sp.
TTTCTCACCGTAGCCTTTGCTGGCGACGAGCGTATTTTCAATTGCAAAGTCGTTGTTATTGATTAGATATACTCTCCACTCACTCTCTCCAAGATTTTTCTTCCGGGCCACGGCAAGCGTGACATTTTTTACTTCCGGAATTTTAATGTCGCTGATCATAATTCTTCCTATTTCATCAACTCCACACTTCCACCTTCTTTACGGTTGTGGAAATTTCCTTTCCCATCCAAAAGTATTTATCTCACAAATTAATTAAAACGAATGGCCACAAAAAATACCTGACAGGCGATGATTTTTTCCATACCTCCGCCATTTCCCTGTTAGATGCGACGGTGTGCGCCCGCCATTCAGGGCTAAAGCCCGGAGTCATCTCCTTCGATCTTGCTCCGCCTTAAAAGGCGCAGTTAATAATGCCAGGCAGTAGATAATTTTTCTATAACTCCGCCATTTATGGCGGAGCCACACAGACACTCGACTTCGGGCTTTAGCCATGAAACGCACTTTCAAATAGCACAAGCAAAAATAATTTCCACCTCTTTCGCTGCATTTTCAGACCAACTCGAGATTCATCCCGAACAAGTCGGCAATTTTGTTTTTTAATATTTCCTCGACCTCATTCAAATCCAGGGGACTGCCCAGTTCCTTTTGCAGCGACGTCACTGCCTTGTCATTGATTCCACATGGAACAATGTGACTAAAATAATTCAGATCCGTATTTACATTCAACGCAAATCCGTGCATGGTGACCCACCGGCTGGTTTTTACTCCCAGCGCACAAATTTTGCGCGCCGACGCCGCATCGCCGGCATCTACCCATACTCCGGTAAGTCCAGGAATTCGTCCAGCTTCCACCCCGAATTCGCTGATCGTTTGGATCACGGCCTCTTCAAGAAATCGCATGTACTTGTGTATATCCGTAAAGAAATTTTCAAGATCTATTATCGGATACCCGACGATCTGACCCGGTCCGTGATAGGTAATGTCTCCGCCCCGATTGATGTGATAATACGTTGCGCCAATTCCTTTCAGCTCATCCGTCTTCATCAGCAAATTGTCTTCCTTGCCAGTCTTGCCCAGCGTATAGACGTGCGGATGCTGACAAAACAAGAGAAAGTTTTCAGTAAGATGTTGTTGATTTTCGGGAAGTGAACGATTCTCACTCTTTACGCCCAACACCTTTTCAAAAAGGCTGGTCTGGTAGTTCCAGGCATCTTGATAATCAATCAGACCAAGGTTAATATACCGTGTATGTTTATTTGCGACAGGATTCAAATCAGAATGACGCTTGATTAAGTTTTTCAGTAGGATTCATGATGTAAGTTACGATCGAATTATCCTTCAACAGCTCTACAACACGAAAACCCCTGTAAGATGTTCCCCAACTTCCGCCGACGTGCGAATCAAACATGAACGGTACCTTGTCGACCATCTTCACATTATCCTGGTCATGTTCATGCCCGTGGAACACCGCGCGAACATTTTTGTGCTTCTTGATCAGCTCAAAAAATGCCGGCGTTTCAATTCCATTCTTCGTCCATTTGGCCTGCGGGATATGTATAAAGACAAAAATATTTTTTCTCTTAGTGTGCTTCTCAAGCACCGGCGTCATCCACGCAAGGTCAGGGCTCAGATAGTCTCCGTTTTCATTTGATGTAGTTGCGAACAACAAGGCGTTGTTATTTATCACCACATCATGGTTCACCGGCATACCCCACACTTCTTTCCAGTGCTCATCACTGACGCGATCGTGGTTCCCTTTCGTCACGTAATATTTAACAGGAAGCTTGTCAAGAAAAGTCTTTGCCGGCGCAAGATGTTCTTGTCCGTCGTGAATGATATCGCCATTCATGACACAAAAATCGAGTGGGCTGGCAGAATGGAAGCCTGATGTGTGCTTCAACAAACTTTCCTGAAACGAATCGAATTCTGTTCCAGCCTGTCCATAGTGACCATCAGACGCAACAATAAAACGCAGTGTGGACTTTTTACTTAATGCTTCCGCCTCAGCGGATGTTATGTTTAGGATTGACCCGCCCCAAAGCAATAGCGAGGCGGATGAAATGTCTTTGATAAATTTTCTGCGAGAGATCATAGTTGTGTCAGATGGTGTAAAGTTAATAATTCAGTGCTTCCCGAAATACTCTGTGATCCTAACAATGTTATGAACTGAATTATGCCTGTTATTCCCTATTGGAATTGGAGTCGTGATCGGCTAAATTCAAAGTGCTGTTTCATATCACGCTAGGGCATTTGCTCATGAAGACAATAAAAATACTCCAGTTGTCGGCTTCAATCCTATTCATGGCGCTCAGCATCTCCTGCTCGGACGACGCAAAAGAGGACGTTGTTGAAGTCAGCCCATATTCCTGGAAAGAAAGCAACCTGTCTCCAAACGGCGTTTTTACGCTCGCACGGTTTGAAATTGGAGATGACGGAAAGCTGTATGCTTATGGGATACCGTCCGTGAATGGACATAATAGCTTTTATCAACTTCCCGGGTCTATGAGCAACACCTGGACAAAGGTCGGCGAATACAATATCGATGACTTCAATAATCTTCAAAGTTTTACAGTTTATCAAGGTTCAATCTATTATCATGTTTCCAATAAACTTTATAAGATAGATGGCGCCGAAACTAAAGAGATCCTGAGTGCTGGTCATTTAACAGATATAGAAATATGCCAGGATAAACTGGTTATTATTGGAGGGGGCATAAATGTTTCGAAGGAAAGTTATACCATGGTTTCCTATGACGGTACCATGTTCGAACCGATCTCAAAAGAAATGACATCAAGCAGTATTACACCCGCCATACCCGCCAATGATAAGATTTATCTGCCGGGTTTTCCTTCGGTCGTCTACGATGGTAACAGCCTCACCCCGCTGAATTTCTACGGAACCTTTGTGGCAGTAGACAATGAAGAGCAGATGTACTTCCACAGCACGAACAACAACAGACTGTTTTTGTCAAGGAGATCCAACTTTGGTCAAGAGCAGGCGTTGGGCGATTACATTATAGGGATGGGAGAGATTTTTCGCGACCTTAAATTTTTTGATGGTACCATATTCCAGGTGGGTTCTGACGTCGCCAGGGGGTATTCCAAGGTCTACTTTCTTAAAAATGACAAATGGATTGAAGTGCCGACTGAACACGTCATTTATGATGTGATCGTTTTTGACAATCGGCTGATTGCATCCTCCTTAGACGGAAAAATCTATCAGCTGGTTAAGGATTAGGGTGTGTTAGCGTTACATAATCAACTTCGACTCCAATTTGTCTTTCCCTGTGTAACCTTTGCGTCCTGGCGTTTCTGCGTCCCGATAATGATCGGGATCACACCCATGCCCCTTACACAATCAAAAGTGAAACTGAACTTACTTCATCCGCTCCAACTCCTTCCTAACATGAAGTCCTGATTCATTCGGATCGGGATCAATTCCATTTTCTTTCGCGAGATAAAACGAAATCCAGTCTGTAAGGTGTATTAGGTAATAGTATTGTTCCAATAATGAAGCTCCTTCTCCAATAATGTCAATGATGGGATTTGATTTTTTTTCAAAGATCTCCCGGCAGATCTCCATTCGTTTCTCCACGCGTTCATGATCGTGGTCGGAATACAGGTATATCGGTTGTAACAGTGGCATGAGACTCTCAGGGAAACGCCATCCGGCTAGCTCGTTGTGATTCATTTCAGGAAATGTATTCACATGCGCGAGTTGTTTTGAATTCTCGTTCAATTGCTGTTGAAATCGCAGCGCAACTGCATGAAGGCGGCTATCGCAATAAATCACGGGAAGTTTCCCTTTTAATTTTTTTGCAATCAGTTCGGCCTCGGATTGTATTCCTTTTTCTCCACGATCCAGGAACTCAATTGCATTTTCGGTCTCTTTGATAAAAGCAGCACCGATAAGGTTAGTGTGATATAAAATGTGCATCAGTGCATTCATGTTATACGCTAACATTGCACGTGGACTGTCAGAACCGGTGGGAAGTTGTATATAATAGAGGTTGTACTCTTTGCAGATCTCGAGAAGCTTTCCACCAGATGCAACAGCGATCACTTCTGCTCTCTTCAATAACGCTTTGTTCAACGCAGCCACCGTTTCTTCTGCATTGCCGCTATAAGAACATGCGATAAATAAGGTATGCGGATTGACAAACTGCGGAATGTTATATCCTTTCGATACTGTAATGGGAATTGGAATTCTTCCGAACGTCAGGGATTCTACAAGGTTTGCGCTTATACCAGATGCACCCATACCCGCTATAACGACATTCCTTATGTCACTACCGGGCCGCTGAAGATCCAGGGATTGTCCAATCTTCAATGCATCTGATAATTGTCTGGTAAAATTTTCGATGTATTTTTTTGTAGTGGACATGACGTTGGTACATTGACCATCAAAGGTAAAACTTTGTTGTGAGCGATAAAATTAAAACCGGTAACTACGGAGAAAATCTGGCTGCGGAGTATTTAATGAGCAAAGGCTTCGAAATAGTTGCCAGGAACTACCGTTACAAACGCTGCGAAATTGATATCATCGCCCGTAAGGAAAACTGGACAATTTTTGTGGAAGTAAAGACCAGAGCTTATTCCTACTACGGCCATCCGGAGGAGTTTGTAGATGCTCAGCAGGCAAGGCGAATTTTTGACGCTGCCGAAGAATTCATTTACACTACGAACTGGCATGGACACATCCGATTCGACATCATCTCTGTAAAACCGGGAGTAGAGCCTGAGATCATGCACTTCGAAGATGCGATTAATTAAGCCACCTCATCCCCGCCCTTCTCCTTCGGGAGAAGGGTGCCATCATTCAGAATGATGCTGAAACGGAATGATTATTCATCACTCCTTGTTCCACATTGTTCATTGCTCAGTAATTGCTCAGTGTTCACTCTCATCGCCGAGGCGTACCCCGACTTTTTAATCGCAGAGAAACACAGAGGAATACGCGCAGAGGCCGCAGAAGTCAAACGTCAAACATTCATCATTCCCTGCTCATTGTTCACTGCTCATTGACTAGTGTGCTTCCAGCCAATTATGCCCCACTCCAACTTCAACCTCCATCGGCACCTCCAGGCAGACAGCGTGTTTCATCAGCTTAACGACATTGCTCTTTACCGTGTCGACTTCATCCTTATGGACATCAAATACCAATTCATCGTGCACTTGCATGATCATTCGCGATTTCAGTTTTTCCCTTTTCATCCATCGATGAATGTTCACCATAGCGATCTTGATTATATCCGCAGCGCTGCCCTGGATCGGTGCGTTGATAGCGTTCCGCTCGGCAAAACCTCGCGTAGTGACATTTCGTGAGTTTATATCCCTCAGATATCTTCTTCGTCCGAGAATTGTTTCTACAAACTCTTTTTCGCGCGCGGTGTTGATCGCGTCATCCATATACCGTTTGATCGCTGAGAATTCCGTGAAGTACGATTGAATGATCTCAGCTGCCTCTGACCTTGCAATGCCAAGATTCTGAGATAGCCCGAACGCCGTGCTTCCATAAAGAATACCGAAGTTGACTTCCTTCGCTTTGCGACGCATATCCGCAGTTACATTCTCCAGATCTACTTTAAAAACTTTAGCGGCTGTTGTGGTGTGAATGTCTCGCTTATTGCGAAATGCTTCAATCATTGTTGTGTCTTTCGCGAATGATGCCGCGATCCTGAGCTCGATCTGCGAGTAATCCGCTGACATAAACAGGTAATCTTCATTGCGGGCAATGAATGCTTTTCTAATAAGTCTTCCCTTTTCCGTTCTGATAGGTATGTTCTGAAGATTTGGATTATTTGAACTTAAGCGCCCTGTAACAGCGAGTGCCTGGCGGTAGTCTGTGTGAACTCTTCCATCGTTTTTGCTGATCATCTTTGGCAATGCATCTACATAAGTTGACCGAAGCTTCTCGTATTCACGAAAGTCCAGGATCATTTTCGCGATGGCATGTTTCGGCGCAAGTCCGAGTAATACATCTTCGCCCGTGGCGTACTGACCCGTCTTTGTCTTTCTTGGCTTCTCAATCAGCTTCAACCGATCGAACAAAACGTCTCCTAATTGTTTGGGCGAACCGATGTTAAACTCTGTTCCCGCGAGTTGAAAAATTTCACGCTGAACCTTCTCGCTTTCCACTTTTAGTTCTTCAGACATTTTTGAAAGCGCAGCGGTGTCAATTTTTACACCTTCAAACTCCATGTCGGCAAGTACTGACACGAGTGGCATTTCCGTATCGCTCATCAGTTTGGAATGCCTTCTTTTTTCGATTTCCGATTGGATCTTTCTTCGTAGTTGAAAGCACTGATCGGCGCGCTCACAGAGTCTTTCCTTCAGGTTTTGACCATTGTCCTGACTGAGCGTATAGTTGAGATACTGAGAGCAGAGAATTGCCAAATCATGGGAGGCTTCTGGCTCAATCAAATAATGCGCGAGCATCGGATCATAGAGGGTACCCGCAGTTTCTACTCCGTACTTTTTCAGGGCAAGCATCGTCGCCTTGATATTGAACCCAACCTTCAGGATGTTTTTGTCCTCGAGCACATTCTTCAATAATGCTGCCGCATGCTTCGCTTTCTCCGGATCATCAAACGGGAGATAGAACGCTTCCGAATCCCGGTAACAGATTGAGAGTGCCCGAAGTGAAAAGTCGAAATTCGGAGCATCGTCGGTAAGTGCATCAATTGATATTATGGCTTGGTCTTTAAGGTTGGTGGCAAGGCCCTCAAGTTGTTGACTATTTTCAATGCTATTATACTGAACCGAAAAGGAGCCCAGTGTTTTATTGTCACTTGTGTCTGCAACTACCTCTGCTGCCGTGTGCCCAAACATTGAGAGCTGAGCTCCACTTGATGGGCGGGCGATCTCCGAGACAGGCGTTGCTTCTCCAAATGCCCTGGCCGAAATCGCTTTGAACTCCAGCTCGTTGAAAATTGGCTTCAGCTGATCGGCATTCGGTCCGCTATAAA
>DATHIE010000566.1:0-5438 GCA_035316905.1 Chryseolinea sp.
ATGCAAGCGAGTAACGGTAAGATATATGGGATGACTTCCACAGGCGGCGCAAATGGCAAGGGCGTTATTTTCGAATACGATCCGGTGTCGCAGGCCGTCGCAAAAAAGCATGACTTCGATGGAGCGAACGGCAACGCTCCATTAGGTAGTCTGGTTCAATCGTCGGATGGGAAATTGTATGGAGTGACCACTGAGGGCGGTGCAAGCAACAACGGTGTGTTGTTTCATTACGATCCGCAGACGGGCGTATTCACTAAGCGAAAGGATTTCGACGGCGCGACTGGAACGCATCCACAGGGAAGTCTGATGATTGCATCATCCGGAAAATTTTATGGAATGGCCTACGATGGTGGCACCAATTCGAAAGGCACCATTTACGAATACGATGCTTCTGCAAATTCTATCACCAAAAGGTATGACTTCACTGGAGGTAGCTTAAGTGGCGGATCACCGACGGGTAACCTCATCCAAGCCACGAACGGGCTATTGTACGGCCTAACATTGGGAGGCGGAAATGGTGACAAAGGCGTGTTATTTGAATTCAATCCTTCAAACGGAAATTTCACCAATAAAATAGACTTTGGTGGATCTACTAATGGAACTGTTCCCTACGGAAGTTTATTTCAGGCGTCTAACGGCAAGTTGTATGGCACCACTGAACAAGGTGGACTCTCAAATTTTGGAACCATCTTCGAATACAATATTACTTCTGGCACGTTGTCGGCTGTCGTCAACTTCGATGGAAGCAGAACTGGCAATGGTGCCTCATCTCGTTGTACATTGATGCAGGCGACAGACGGAAATCTTTATGGAATGGCCAGCACTGGTGGATTGGCATTCGACGGCGTGTTGTTTGCATACAATCCAACCAATTCGGGGTACGTAGTGAAGCTGAGTTTTAATCATGGTGAAGAAGGTAAGTGGCCAAACGGCGGTTTGGTTCAGGGTGCAAACGGAAAACTCTATGGCACAACCTACCTGGGTGGCGCAAACTATGGAGGTATTTTGTTTGAGTATGAGATCTCATCAGGTGTTTTTACAAAAAAGCTTGAGTTCAGTCTTGAGCAAGGAACAAATCCTGCAAGTGGCATGACCCGTGCGCTCAATGGAAAACTATATGGTGTTACCCGATTTGGTGGGGACCTTAATTCTGGCGTAGTGTTTGAATACGATCCTTCCACAAATCAATATGTTAAAAAGGCAAGTTTTGGCACAGCGATGGGTAGTCCAATAGGGCGCCTGGTACAATTGCCCGATGGCAATTTTTACGGTGTAACCGAATTTGGAGGAAATAACAGCTCGGGCACTTTGTTTCAGTTTGACCCCGCGACTAATAATATTATAAAGAAAATTGATTTTGCCGGGACATCTAACGGCTCATATCCTACAGGCTCACTACTCTACTCAGGTTCGAAACTTTATGGGCTTACAAGGGAAGGAGGAACAAATGACGAAGGTGTGATCTATGAGTTCGACCCGTCGAATGGTAACCTTAGCGTGACTAAACATTTTAGCAGCGCTTCAATGGGGGCTAATCCGTTTGGCAACATGATTAAGGCATCCAACAACAAGTTTTATGGTATTGCGAGGTCCGGCGGGGCCAATAACTGGGGAGTCATTTTTGAATATGATCCGTCAAACGGGAACTTCAGCAAATATGACTTTAGCGGAAACTTAGAAGATGGACTGGATCCTCAAGGAAGTCTTATCGAATCTTCCAATGGTAAGCTCTACGGTACAACGAATCAGGGTGGTGACGACTACAGAGGTGTATTGTACGAATATGACATTGTGAATAAGATTTACACCAAAAAGGCAGACTTCATCGGCTCGAACGGTGGGCGTCCATACGAGAGCCTGTTGTATGTCTCAATGGAGAACCAGACACTTACGTTTGATGAGCTTGAGGCAAAGACAACTACCGATGGACCATTCCAGCTTACGGCCGCGGCTTCTTCGGGCCTTCCCGTTACATATACCAGCAGCAATACCAGCGTTGCGACAGTTAGTGGATCCACGGTCACTATTCATGGAGCGGGAACGACGACAATTACAGCTCAACAGACCGGTAGCATCAACTTTCACGCTTCTCCTGCGATAGCCAGGACGTTGGATGTTACAATGGTCATAGCAACTGAATCATTTGAAGAAATCGGAACTTATCCATATCCCAATCCAGCCAATAGTGAATTCATTATTGAATTGAGTCGTGAAAGCAGCGTTAGCGAGAATGGCATTCGACTCTATGATGTACTTGGACGTTCAAGAATAATCGGTGTAGAAAAACTGGATGGAAAAAAATACCGGTGCAATACTAGCGATGTACCGACAGGCCTGTATTTTCTAATTTGGAACGACACGCAGAAGTACCGGTCTGTACGGATTGAACACTAACCTTTGGGCCTTTTGGACGTGTGTTACTGCTAAAGATATCGGCCAGCATGATGTCGATGAAAAATTTCATTATAATTCCGCCATATCCACCAGTTTTTTTTACATCAAGACCGTGATCAAACCGCTTTATGATTTTTGACTATATTTATTACCGATTTTATCGATTTTTTGTTACGAGAGGGCACTCTCCGCAAACATCAGCATCATTGTTACTTTCGTTAGTTCAGTTTTTGACATTGTTTGATATACTGTCTATAACCCAATCAATATATTATTTTTCAATTCCATCGAAATATTATTTTCTTCCAATAATCGTGGCGTTCGCTGGCTTAAATTGGTATCGATATGAACGGAAATTCAATATTAGTCCGTTTGCTGACAAATGGGACAATGAAGACAATCGTAGTAAAACAAGAAGGGGCTGGTTGATCTGTGTGTATGTTGCGATGACTTTTCTCTTCCCATTTGTACACGGGATCTTGAAGCAAAATCTTATCCACACATAGTCTCAAACTTGTTGAATCGGTTTACCAAAGCTAGCTTTTGGCTTATTGTGGGCTGAAGTGAAACTTTGAAAGAACAGACGAGACTAGTGAGTTGAAGAAAAGTAGAATTGCTTCATTTTGTTATTCGGTTCACGGCTAATTAGGGAAAACGAGTCGCGTCTTGGCAACAAGAATAATGAGATGCAAAAAAAATTATCTCTGCTTAACAAGCTTCTATGCAGTAACAATCACTCCCCCTGAAGGGGGCCAGGGGGTTGCTCTTTCCCCCGAAAGCGGGATTGATAATTTCTCGAAACTCCTCTAACTTTTGTCTTGCAATTCCTTTTTCTATGACAAAACTGCTTCTCAGTCTGTCGCTGGTCGCATCGTATATAGAATCGTGCGGTCAATCTGCGGCGTCGTTTGACTTCAGCAATTACAGCTACATAGTACCTGACAAGTGGCGGTCGCAGAAAGAACAGGATTACATCATGCTGGCGCAATCACTTACAACAGAACCAAGCTGTATCATCCTGATTTTCCCACCACAGCCCTCGACGGGAAATCTCGAGCAAGACGCACAAAATGTTATTCAACAAATGTACCCCGGCTGGCAGTTCAGATCTGTGGGAGCGAAACAATACGATCTCACGAAAGGTTTTACAACGCAGGGCCTGGAATATTGCATGCTGGAGGCCGGCATGAGCAAGCTGGCCGCAGATGGCTCACGTTATGACGGATTCGAAGATGGTGGCGCGCTGGTTATCAAAACGGGCAATCAAATTGTGATCATTGCATCTCGTCATACTACAATGCTTGCGCATACTGACTGTGTGAACAAGTATGAAACATGGCGAAGGTTTTTTATCAGCTTCACCGTAAAAAATGCAATTATTCCCAAGCGTGTAGACGACCCTCCCAAAAGGATCATCGGTGTTTGGACCCTATCGGGCTACGGACCTGCATCCGGCGAATATATCTTTGCAGCCAACGGCAACTATCAGCTTACTGGTGGTCTCGGAACTTCATCAACGACGAGGGATCAGAATTACGAATACCTGCACATCAAGACGTATGCATTCCAGGGCGACGGTGGTTATTCGATGACTGGAAGTCAACTCTCTTTAAAAAAACGAAACGACAAGAATCCTGAGCAGGCCCAATTCAGATTTGAACAAGTAAATCACGGTGGCACTGGATGGAAAGACCGGTTGTGTTTATTAAAAACTGATCCTACGCTCCGGACTAAATATGAAGTGTGTTACGAAAGGAAGTAATGTATGTCTATAAAAAAGAAGCTCTTATTCTTCACCTGCATTTTAATCACAGGTTATTGTCTTGCGCAAAAAGATATGACTCAGTATTATATCGAGCAGTCAAAAGTGTGTGGCGGCATTGATTCCGTGTTGAGAAGAACTGGCAACTGGAAAAAAGAGAGCGATGATCTCGTTTTCCCCGATAAAACTTTCCCGAAGGATCAATATAAGTTAGTGAACACCCGTGTCGACGCAATGTCTGATCTTTTTAAAGAAGCGTTGCCCCAGCTAAATGGATTCGAGCCGAGGTGGAGCAGAGGAATGCGTGGAAGTTCTTACATGGCCAACGGCGCGCTACCTTACAGCCTCCGAACCTCGTATTTTGGTTACTACTGTAATACGAATTACAAGAAAATCTTGCTAGGCGATGAAACCGGTACGTGGGCTTACGTGTTCGTGAATCATTTCAATTGGTTTTGTGATGAGGTAGACAGCTGGGATATTCACGGAGATGGGAAAAAAATAACGATCTACCAGCTACCTCCGAAAGTGGGAAAATGGAAGGATGCAACCATTTATGAACCGCGAGCTCACGGAAAAGTATCGCGGGCGATTGTTATCGGGCATGATGGAAAGGTTCCGTGGTTTACACTCTCGCAGAAGCAATATTTAACAGGACTAAAGACTTTATTGGAAGCAAAGAAAAAGCAAGCCCTGGATCATCACGACAGCTATGAAGAAAGGACAAAGAAGGGTACCGAAAATATTCTGAAGAATAGTACTCCGGAGCAGGCCGAAAAGATAAAATCCCAACAGGACCAGAGCTTCAAGGCGAACCAGAAAGGCAGAGAAACAACAGAAAAGTTCTTCAGCGAAAAGCTCAAACCCATTGACGACTATCTCGCTGCCAATTCCGAGGAAATATTAAGCAAGCCTGCTATACTTGATCCTCGCGCAGGTATAGAAGGATTTAAGGGCACGTTTGGTGATGAGGAGAACGGAGGAATAAAATTGATATCGCTCGCCGGTAAATATTTCAATAAAGATCTCCCTCGTTATGCGCCGCAGTTTATGGTGTTGTATTGGCGATGGACCGAGCATCCCTCCTCATTAGGTTTCAAGAAACAATTTGAAGAGAATTTTCCTCTCGATAAGTTAAAGGCGATGATTGATAAGTGAGAGGCGTTATCCGTTATCCATTAATCGTTATCCGTGAAGGGTAACTCCCCGTCGACATTCGGAGTTCGACATTCGACATTCGGCGTTCACACACGCTCTCGCCCACACCCCTGAATAAAATCAC
>DATHIE010000567.1:0-3879 GCA_035316905.1 Chryseolinea sp.
CAGCGATCGCGTTGGTGCTACCTGGATGACCAAAGAGAACCGGCTTACTGATATCGAAAACTATCTCACCTTTCTCAACAGGTTATACCTGCATCTTGGTCTGCCTGCCTCAGCAACAATAACTATTCTGGGATTCTCACAAGGCGCAGCTACGGTTTCGCGCTGGATAACCGAAGGAAAGATCAGTTTTAACCGAATGATCCTCTGGTCGGGTTTATTCCCTCCTGATATGAACTTCGCTTCTGCAAAAGAGATCTTACGGGACAAAGAAATTGTGCTGGTCTACGGAAAGAAGGATCCGTTTCTCGATAACGACCAGTTTACATCAATGGAGACGATCGTATCAAAACTTGAAATACATCCACGTGTGATCAGCTTCGAAGGTGGACATGAGATCCCCGAAGATATTCTGAAAGAACTGATCTAGCGTTTAAGGACGATTATCGTCGAATACAAATGCGTTTTTCACGCAAAGGAAATGCAAATCCATCAGCAGCACGCATTCTTGAGAAGAAGAGAATATTATTTGCCTTAACTTGAAAGTGCCGAACCTTCCTGGAAAGGATAGAAAGTTCTGGACACGCTAAACCCAAGCGAAGCTTGAGCACGCACTATGAGACCTGCTCTCAGCGCCCTTTGCGTCTCCAGGTAAGCTATCAAGTTAAAGATAAAAGGACCGCACGGTGCCTCGCACGAAGATGCCGCAGTAATGCATTCAAAAACCCTTTGCGTTAAAAAAAGTATTTAATGACACACTAGCTTCTTTTCACCAGAGCAGCACTGGCCTGAGCCTTTGGAAACACCGTAATGTCAGCCAACACGACATGATCAGGGCAGGTGAGCGTGTATAGCATAATGTTGGCTATGTCTTCTGCAAGCAGCGGTTTCATTCCCTTATACACGTTGGAAGCCTTGTCTTTATCACCCTTGAATCTGACGAGTGCAAACTCAGTCTCAACAAGACCAGGGTTAATAGACGTAACTTTGATACCAAAAGGGTTAAGGTCCAGTCGCATGCCACGTGTTAGTGCGTCAACGGCAAACTTGCTTGCACAATACACATTCCCACTGGGGTATACTTCTTTGCCGGCAATAGACCCCAGGTTAATGATATGTCCCGATTGACGTTCCGTCATCCCGGGTATGATCTCCCTGGATACATATAAAAGACCTTTGACGTTGATATCCATCATTGCGTCCCAGTCTTCCAGCTTTCCGGTTTGAATCGGGTCAAAGCCGTGAGCGTTTCCCGCATTGTTGATAAGGACGTCTATATTTTTCCAGTTAGCGGGCAACGAAGATATCGCGCGCGCTACTTCTACCTGATTTCTAACTTCGAAGGATAACGTTGTCACTTCGGTAACTTTGGCTAGTTCTAACTGAAGCGCGTCCAACCTCTCCTGCCGGCGTCCGCATATGATAAGTTTGAAATCGTTCATAGCCAAAAGCCTGGCGGTAGCTTCACCGATACCAGCTGTGGCTCCTGTTATTAATACAATGCGCTTACTCATGCTACTGGAAGAGAAAATAAACCGTGACGGTGTTAGTATTAACGCGTGTTAACGGCTGGCCGAATTCATTCGTTGTGTTTCCAAGGATATCAATAAGGCCGTGTGAGAATCTGATTTCAGGAGAAAATTTGAACAACGGATAGTATAGATCAAATCCGAACCCTGCTTCAATGCTGACGTTTGTTCCTTTGAGCTCAAGTTCCTCTTTTGTTTGCTCCTTTTTTCCAGAGGCTTCAAACGCCGGCTTTACTCCCCCGATCATATACATTCGAATATTACCCCGGCGTTCCGACTTGTATTTCAGTAGAAGCGGAACTTCCACCATAGTAGTTTCCACCGTAGCGTCAGTGAATGTTTCGTCTGTATACAGATACCTGACCTTTTGTTCGTAAAAAGCAACCTGTGGTGTTAGTCGCAGATCGAGCAATTCATTAATTCGCAAGTTGACGATAAAGCCCAGCGAAAATCCTGATGACCACGTTGGATTAACGGAATGTACCGTATCAAACTGTTGTGTTATGAATTGGTCGGCATAATTAACCTGATAGGTAGATGTGTGAAGGGCCATCAAAAACCCATACGTGAGTTTTTTGTCGTCATAATTTGGATTATTGCGTTGCACCCAACGCGTCGTCCGTTGTGCTTCACAAACAACCACGTTAGCTATCAGGCAAAGGGTGAGGATTATTTTGAGCCGATGTATATAGAACTTATACAAAATGTTAGTGTCCTGCATTGAGTATTTTTAAATCCGACATTTTGCAAGATGTGCAGAAAATCCTCTCCATCCGGAAAGGCTTCGACTGACTCCGGCAAATATGTATAAGCTGCCTTATCGCTCGATACAATTCTTCCTATTTTAGGCAAAATGAACTTAAAATAAAAGCGGTATAGCTGTTTGAAGGGGGCTGTCTGGGGTTTTGAAAACTCCAGGATGACGACCTTGCCACCGGGCTTTAACACACGGTACATCTCGCTTAGGCCGCGTTCCAGGTTCTCAAAATTCCGCACGCCAAAACCCACGGTGACGGCATCAAAACTGTTTGAATCAAAGGGCAGATTCTCAGAATCGCCGCTTCGAAGCTCCACAACATGTTGCAGCCCTTTTTCCAGTACCTTCCTCCTACCAACGTCCAACATGCCCTCGGAAATATCTACACCGATGATTTTTTCGGGCTTCAGGACCATAGCCTGCAGGGCGAAATCGCCTGTGCCTGTAGCCACATCGAGGATGTTCTTAGGCGCCAGCGGACGAAGAAGATTTATGGCCTTCTTTCTCCACCCCCTGTCGATGCCGAGGCTTAGAAAGTGATTAAGAAAGTCGTAGCGGCGGCTGATGTTGTTAAACATCTTAGCTACCTGCTCTTTT
The DNA here is from genome assembly GCA_035316905.1 of Chryseolinea sp. Lineage (GTDB taxonomy): Bacteria > Bacteroidota > Bacteroidia > Cytophagales > Cyclobacteriaceae > Chryseolinea. The sequence continues at coordinate 2,881 of DATHIE010000567.1, forward strand.
TTCGAGGTATTTTCGCCACTGTAAGGAACTACTGCCATGTACGGGGATTATTTTCGAAACCGTGGCGAAGGTAGGGGTTTGAATGAATATGAGAAGTTGAGAATATGAGAATATCTGAAATAAATGCCTTATCCCCTATTTCCTTATTTCCTTATCTCCCCCTACTGCTGAAGGACCTTAAACTCAACACGACGATTCAGCTCACGTCCGCCGGTTTCATCGTCATTGCTGGCAAGAGGTTTTGATTTGCCATAGCCTACGGGCTTAACGCGTCTTGAGTCGATGCCTTTCTTGGTCAGATAGTCTTTTACCGCCTGTGCTCTCTTAAGAGACAGATATTGGTTGTATTCTTTTGTTCCAACGGCATCAGTATGGCCAGCGATTTCCACCGTCATGGTTCCGTTTTGAACCAACATTGATTCAAGCTTATTCAACTCGGAATATGACTCGGTCTTGAACGTCGCTTTGTCGAAATCAAAATATATGTTCCTCAGAATAGAACTCACCCCAACGGCGATCTTTCTCAATTCAACCGTTCGGTTAACAGTTCGTTCCTGGGTTGATGCACCATCCAGCTTAAACGTCTGATTCACGAAAACATAACCTGATGCTTCAACTGAAAGCCGATAATCTTTTGCCTTCGCATTGGTGATCGAAAACTGATAAACTCCACCGCCCTGCGATTCCATAGGTACGATCACGTTGTCCTTTGAGCCTTGCAACCTTATCTTTGCATCGATCGGCGTCTTGTCACCCGCGTCGACAACGGTTACGATATACTTCAAGGCTTTGAGATCCTTTTTTGGCGGGATTACAATCGGGATCACGTTATTATCGGTCACCGTAGCTGTTGTGTCCTGCGGTACGTCAATGGGAGGTTTGGTTGCAACTGCATCGACGTTCTTTATACCTTCAGGTATAGTGATCATGTAAATGTCGGTGTAGCCCATACCATCTTCCCTTACTGAAGAATAGTAGGCTCGCTTTCCGTCTTTGGAG
>DATHIE010000568.1:0-4779 GCA_035316905.1 Chryseolinea sp.
ACCAGTATGAACGTATCAAAAGGCGTTGGCTTCTCAATCAACTCTTTTCCGGAGTCTACTGAAACCACACTTACTGTCCCGGTCGCCTTCCTGAGAATGGTATGTGAGGTCACCGAATTCGGAACGTATTTAACAGTGTCCGCTAATACAAAAACATCAGCTTTTTCAATTTCGTTGTTTTCCATACACGTGGGAATTATAGAACTGCGCTTGTTTCCGGGCAAAATCGATAACATTGGGACACTTTTATGCCGAAGGTATTTTGTAGGCCAGCTTTCTTAAATTTTCGATCACATCACAAAGTTTGTGGTGAAGCCTGGCCTCCAATCCTTCGAGGAGACCTATCTCTATTCCAGCGACGAATTTCATATCGTCATCCATCAATCGTGGAAATATGTGTTTCCTCGCCTGATCACATCGATCTGCCATCGAAACAAACTGACTGGGATCTTTTTGTATTGGATTCATTATCTCCTGCTTTTCAAACGTATTGACAGAAATCGAATCGTAGAAACGAAAAGAACAGGTACTTAGAGACCCTGTCCAATTCAATTGCCAACTATAAATATTGAGGGATGTTAAGCCTCGGTCTTAATCTTATCTACTGCCAAGTAACAAATATCAGTATATCCTGGTGGAAAGATTTACAGATTTAGGTGTGACAATTACACAAATCACACATCCGATTCATCCGAACAACTTCAAATAGACTACAGATTTTCAAGATTGCTTTTCCTCGCTTTTTTCATCTTTTTAAAATAGGATGGAGTAAGGCCTGTTATCTTTTTGAACTGATTAGATAGGTGCGCCACACTGCTGTAGTGCAATTTGTAGGATATTTCAGTGAGGTTTAGTTCATCGTACAACAGCAGCTCTTTAACGCGCTCAATTTTATTAAGGATTATGAATTGTTGTATCGTTATGCCCTTCACCTCAGAAAAGATATTGGAAAGATAGGTATAGTCGTAGTTCAATTTTTCGCTGATGTAATTGGAATAGTTTTCGGCCGGGAGTTCATCCATATAATGGACCATTTCAGTTATTACATTCTTGATCCGTTCAATCAGAATGCTCTTACTGTCATCCAGGAGTTCAAGGCCTGACCTCAAAAGATTTTCGCGCAGCTTTAAGCGTTGTTCATCGGTAATACCTTCTGGTATTTCCACCACGCCGAGATCAATAGCAGTACTATGTAGTCCGACCTTCTTAAGTTCTTCTCTTACCATCAACTTACAGCGAAGGCTGACCATGTACTTGATGTATAATTTCATAAGCGGAACATATCTCTATTCTGCCCGACATGCAAACCTATCATCCATTTCATTGGCCTTCCAGCACCCACATGATCCAACTTTGGCGGATTGGCCGAGGTGCTTAAATACTTTCTGTGGAAATTCACGGCCCGGCAGCAGCGGAAAGTTAAATCCGTATTCGATGCAGGTTTGTTTCGCGTATTTGGTAACAGGGATTCTTCCAAGAATATTGCCAATCGAAACAGGATGGTGAAACCGACCTGATGGGATTTATCAAATGAATGGGTGAACATTATTGGGAGAGTACGCTGTATAACAGTTCAACGATATTAATCGTTCACTCTCCTTCCGTGGCGATGATCGCCAAAAACGCAAGCAACCAACTTAACCGATCCGAACGCCAATTTTTCTGCTTCGCTTTTGCAAGCGCGGGTAGACCTTGCGTTGGACAAGATTCTCGACAGCAACATCGTACTCCAGCCTGAATGCCTGGTTGCCTGTTTTGTCATATATGGCAACGGTCCTTTCGCCATTATTCAATTTTTCCAGAATGGCTGCAGAATCTATCGATGCTTGTCCGCGATAAATTTCATCGGATAGCTCTTCTGTGAACAGTTCTTTCAACAGAGTTCCCAAAGAATCGTGCACCGAAGCATAGATTGACAAATGCATCCATCCCATAGGTCCATCGGCAATCCGCTTAAGCAACTGAAATGGATAGAGTGGGTTATCTGTTGACTCTATCTTATATATAAATACAACTTTCTTATTCTTTTTGTCAAAAAAGTAACACTTAAAATAGAGGGGCTGGTTCGTAAGGGTGAGCATCCTGTTCTTAGTTATTGGTTCAAATATGGTAAATCAACGTTTATACCCGAACGATCGGTTCAATGACCTCTTCCCGTATTAACCATCATAAATCCGCCGTGGTACCTCGTATACTGTGTGTGGAAATTTGCTTCTGGCCAATGACCTTTATCAAATCCAGGATGGTTTTCAAATGACTCTTTGTTTTGATCAAAGATGAATGCTTTCTGATCGACATCCAGGACCAAAGCTTCGAAAGGCACTGCGAAATACTTTTCGCGCATCCCCATAAATCCTCCGAAGGCAATGATCACGTATTCAATGTTACCATCGTCCATGTTGAGCATTATGTCCATTATCTTACCCAGGTCGTCGCCAGTTTTGTTGAACACCTTGTCTCCTATGATCGAGGACGCAGTGAGGATCCTTACGGGCACATTGGCATAATTACCAGAATGGTTTTTGCCTGTTGAATTATCTAACTCATTTTTTTTCATAATGTGGGCTGATTGCATGTATTACTCAAAGGTCATATGCACGATACAAGTCTCTTAAAGACATTTGTAGCTGACCGCTTACTGAACACAAGAAAGTGATACGTAAAGCAGAAGGACGAAAGTAGAAGATTGGTACCACACCGGCATTACAGATGCCAGGAATAAGGTTGCATATATCACACATCGGCACTCTACGGTTAACGTTCAAAAACTCCAATATGGAAGTAAACGGACAACCAAACGGCATTTGAGAGGTGTAAGGCAAGGCATTCGGGTTTAAAGACCATTTCTTCACCTGTGAATAGTATAACTTTTTGCGCTTTCGCTGTAATGTTAGAAAACGCATAAATCATCAACTTGCGGGCTAATCAAATGCTGATCGGATGTCGTGGGTTACAGTTTACATGAGGGGAAGAGAAGGCTTTCGAAGAGAAGTTTTAGCGAAACTGGAACGTACATGGTTGTCAGGAAGCCATGAGGCAAACAACGGTCTGCTTATGTTCTGGATCGAGGATATAGCAAGGCTCCGAAGTCTGAAAATTGCCATCGGGAGTAAGCTCATCTTTAAATACCGGTTGCACTTTTTCACTGACCTGGATTTTCACCTAAAAGCGGAAAAAAGGGAAACGACCGAATTCTCAATGGTTGAAACTGAAATGGTGACCAAGATGGTCAAATGGGAAAGCGCAACCTCTGATCAGCGCGTTGCCTACGGGCATACAATGCAATAGATTATCCTTTTGACGGTGTTTTTAAATGTTCTTAAAAAAATTCTTTAAAAAAAAAGCGATGCACTCAATCAAAGACAATATCAAACGCTGCACAAAATTGCTCACCAATATTATAATCGTTCCGCTACACGAAATACTCGACAACATATACCAGTTGCTTTCGCACGGTCCAACGTGTCAGACAACCAGGGCCTTTACTCCTGTGCAAAACATCCTGCATAAGGCCAAGAAGTTCGAACCGCCAGTTTTTCCTTACTGAGCGATCTGAGATTATCAGGCAATTAAGCCGCAATCATTTGATGCTTCAAATGAGGTTAAAATAAAAGCGCGCGTTGAAAGGAGAATATCAGCGTTTACGGCTGGTTATTCATCATAATCGAAAATCACTTCGACTTACTGTTTATGATGGCCGCGGCAAGACAGAAAGGCGGTCAGTGGATACTATTTGTATGCTTTCTCCAGGAATCTCAACAGTGTATGATGAATTGGAACGAGTTGATGGTTTTAAGACGATAACCTCTGTTTTACCGTCAAGAAGACATTTGCTTCCCCGTATTATATGACTTGTCATGAATTATTAATTTGAAACAAAATTGTGATTGAGTTTGAAGCAGATGCTTCTTGATTGAATGTTCAGTGTGCTGGTAAATGCTTTTCGATAGTATAACGAGCGAACTTGATCTAAAAAATGATTTGACCAAAGTGTGAAAGGTCAATAGCTTCAAGTTCGTCCTAGTCTTTGTTTAATAAATTTCTTGTTTGATGTGTGATACTTCTTTAATCTCAAACGTTCCTTTTAAGAGAAAGGTTTAATGTTTATGCTGAAGTAGTTTGCTTGATGTAGTCAGTTTGGCGGTCTCTTACAATAAAAACACCCTCCCCTGCTGAGCAGGTAAACAAAATCAATCAAAATATCATGATCCCTGAGGTGCCAATGTTGTTATTTCATGCACAAGGTAAGCAAACATGGCGCGGAAAAAGCCACATGGCGGGTATTTTAATTTTTCTCATAGCTACAATGGAATAGATCCCCCCTATTTTTCAAAATAGGTCATAAACATCCTGTTTCGCGTCGTCCACGCCAATGTCTTGCCCAACCTTCCATATTGTTACAACGATAGCTGATCAACTCATTGAGCAGTGTGATTTATACAATAACTTTATTTCGTTATACAAGGCTTTATAACCTGATTTAGCGACCTTTGCTGCAACACGCGCTACGTAAATCCCAGGCATAGGTATATGTTGGCAAAAGGGACGGGACGTAACAATCCTACCCTTTAGTACTATGCGGTGAGTAAAAACAAGGGAACCAACTACTAAATGATTGTTTATGGAGGCTAAATATAAAACCGGCGAAGTTGTAATTGAACGAATACGACCCACAAACAAATTGGTCATTGTGCGTTGGGACAACGGCGTTTATTACTGCAAACCTACGTGGGGTGGGCAGCTACGGAAAGATCTAGTCTATTTGGAAAGAGATTTAGC
>DATHIE010000569.1:0-5255 GCA_035316905.1 Chryseolinea sp.
ACCTTTATTAATGCGCTCCACCCTTGTCTGATAAGATAATTCTGCTATGCAGGCCTTTTGATCGTCGCTCAATTCCTCAAATTCCTTACGTTGTATCCAAGTATTATGGAGGTGGGCAATACTACTGAACGCCATCTTTTCATGCTCCTTTAGAACGCGGAGGCGGCTGATTCCTGCGGTTTTACCGAGATCTTCCTCCAACTCTTTAATATAAGCCTGAATATTAGGTTTTGTTAAGTTTTCTGAAGCAATTTCCTTCGCTGTATCTTCGCTGTATCCTGCCGCTCTGGCTGCTCTGGCACCGTTGAAATCGAAGATATACTCTTCGCAGAATCGTTTTTGTTTTCCTGTAAGTTCGTCGGCTGCCATTTAGTTCAGGTGTGAAATGTCAGATAATAAATGATGTTCCTTATCAAGGCCAATGAGATGGACAGGAAGGTTGAATTGCTTGATTGTTAAATTAACTTCAGGGTCGTATTTTGTGGTGACAATAATCAACCGGTGTGCGTCCTTTTGGTGATATTCTTTCAAAAGGGTTTCATAATTTAGTATCTGGCCAACCGCATTGTGTACCTCGCAGATATGAATTGGGTTTTTGCATTCAACTATTACCATACCGCTTTGTGTTTCAATTAAAAAATCTATCCTTTTCGCTTTTCTTCTATGTGATAAGAGTGGAAATTCTCGGGTGTGCGTCACATAGTGAAGCCCCAAACATTGAATACAAAATAGCTTTATATTCAACTCCAAGTAATCGCACAGATTTGATTCTGTTTGAAAATCCTGCTTTAGGAAGGTTAATGGATTTTTGACTATCTGCATAATCAACTTCTCTTAAATAGCGAAAGCCAAGGTTAATAATTTAAGCCCTGGCCCTCTTGACCCTTGCAGGTCCGCGTCTTTCTTACGTATAGATTACGGGTGTTAACCATATAACAAAACTAAGCAATTTTCGAACATTTTCTCATATAGAACAACGATTCAGTTCCCAGATCACAACATGCCTGTAGTCCTCATAATAACGCAATCGATCTGTTCTACCAATTATGGTCAAGATTCGGATGGTTTGTTCAACCCATTCCTTTTCAGATAGCAAAAAGGCATAGTAGTCTGGATTGCATGACCTGTTTGGTTTGGTGCGTGCATTGTCAACTGTACTGTTCATTGAGGTTGCAGCGGGTTCAATTTGTTCCTCCTGACATGCAAAGACTACAGCCAATAGGAGAATGATGGATAATGTTTTCATGAATTTATTTGATTTGATTTTAATTGTGTTTAGTGGGTGGTTACAGCGCTTTCCTCATCATCGGTATCTTTTCAAGTTCCTGCTCGATCGCTGAGTCTTCAAACTTCGCCTTATAATGTTTGATGGTCTTATACTCGGTGATCCCGGTAAGAGCCATTATGTATTCGACTGGCATTCCTGCTTGCAACGCGAGTGTGATCATCGTTTTTCTTCCGACGTGAGAACTTATAAACTCATACTTAGGACCACTTATTTTTATTCGTTTCTCGCCGGCATAGCGATAAACAACTGTTTCCGAATCAATTCCCGCCTCCTTACATGCGCGCTTGATATTATCGTTTAACTTCTGCTCGGAGATGATGGGTATCTTCCAATTGTATTTGTGTAGTATATCCAAAGCAGGGGCGCAATAGCCTTTAAAGTGGACAGTGATTTGTTTGGCGTTAAGCCTGTTTCCTTTTCGGGGTGTGAAAGTCCATTTGTCATCGTGAAGATCCTTTAAATCAAAACGCTTTATATCGGAAATGCGCTGACCTGTCCGGCATTCAAATACTAAGTAGTCACGAGCAATTTCTAAAGCCTTTGAAAGTGTTACACACTCAAGGCGCTCCAATTCCGATGATGTCAGGCTGATAGGCGGATGAACGCGGCGAATGATCTGCCATAGCTTATACGATTGGTGGACCTGGTAGCCGCGCTTTTCAGCCCAGCCAAGAAAGGTTTTTAGCTGGATAAGATAAGAATACACCATGTCGTCGAAGATGCCTACAGGTTCACCTTGGTCACCCTCTAGAAGATCCCATGATCCGTCATAATTGCGCGTAAGTATGCAACGCGCATAGAAAGGGTTTGGAATTCTATAGAGGAATTTCTTGAACGCATCATAGAAGTTGAAGTCCATTGTCGCGAGGTCATAGGGATAGACCTTCTCGAAATGCGAAAGCCTGATAAGCAGGGTAGTGTACTTGCTGACTGTTTTCGAATCCTTTTCATTTCTGTAGGCGTCCAGGAACTTGTCATAGGCTACGAATAATGTTTTTTTTTCTTCTTCAGGTCTTTTAAGTGCAAGCGCTTTGAACTCAGCAAATGGCATTTCCCTATTCTCTCGGTACAGGCTGAGTAGTTTGAATTTAACTTCAGAGAGATATTCATTTACCTCCAAGTGCCCCCTGTACGTGCCCCTTACACATTGATCTTTCCGGCTCCAGTATCGTGGGGCAATCTTCTCGTCGAGTGTAATTTCGAAACGGTTCCTGCGATCGACGGTAAACTTCGCAATGACTGAAACCTCCACGTTTTGAGGATTATATATGTCGGAGCGATAGCGCCGCAGGTAAAATTTTACTGATGCCATTTAGATTGGTGCGGGTGTTAGTGGATCTAGGAAAGTACCTTTATACCCATTCCTTTTATACCTACTCTTAAATTCGCGTGTAGCCTCTTTCAACTTATATCGTGTGGTATCTGGGTTTTGTGGTCCGTACTTACGGCCACTCTCCAGCGCCTTTGAATAGATGTTCATTAAATTGTAAAAGCGAATCCATGCAGGATGTTTATAGCTAAGCTTAACCCGAACAGGATTGGCTCTATTGAATTGGTAATTGGCCAGAGGTTTCAGAATCTTAATTAACCTCTTTTCATAATGCTCAAGCTTGTCTTTAGGGCATTCGATCCAACGTACGGAGTCGTGCAAGTATTGGTACTCATGGCCTGACATCCTTTTCCGGAAGTCGGTAGTTTGCCCAATATAAATGAGCTGTCTTTTTAGGAATAAGAAGTAAACACAACAGATTTTTGGAAGGTCTTCCTTTCGCATGAAGCAAACGTAACTGGAAATTCTCATTGCCAGCTTTTGCCAACACACTTTCTGCACCCTCCGCTCACATCCGTTCATAATACTTTTGCACTCTATTATAAAGAGTCACTTTTGCGTAGGTATTTGGCCAGAGTTGGCCGAAGTTCACCGGGTTGTGTAGTGTCCCCCGCGCTACATACTCTTTCGTTTCCGTGGTAGAAATGAGGTTTTCAGTGCATGCAGCCACACCGGGGCGACACACCTGGCAGGAAATTTCTAAATCTGTGTACATTTGGCGAAGTGTTTATATTGTATTACCGACCTCTCAGGAGTTGTGACCTTGGGAGGTTTTTTTTATTTTTGCACCATCATGACGCAAGTACACGCGAAGAAACTTAGGGGCAACCCTGTACCGAGATCCTGGAAGGGAGAGAAAGGCCAGCTTTAAAAAGGTTGGCTTTTCGCTTTATAGGTGCTTCCGTAATCCCTGCAGAAGTTTTGTGATCTGCGATTTGTTTAACACCACATTACCACGGTCGTCGTGACCCTCGCCCCAAATTACAATATAGTTTCCACCGGTCGCACCTATAGTATTTCCTTTGAATTGTAAGGTCGTGCCCTTTTTCTCTGGAAGGAATTTCATGCACTCGACAAGGAGTTCACCAATCTGTTCGGCTGTGCCGTATTTGATCGAGATGATATCGGTGATATGGGTATACTGCGCGTTCTGCCCCATCATGTAGAACCGCACATTCTGGGTGCCGTCTGGTCCCTCGGTGACTGCTTTTGTGATATCGACTCCTCGGACTTGGGCGACAGTTTCGCGGGTAGTTTTTTGGGCGTGGGCGGTGACAACCGCAAGGGCAAATGTTAATAATAGTGTTGTTTTCATTTTCCGTTTGTAATTGGTGGTTCTTTCTCGATGGATGAGTCGTTTCGGTCGCACATCCGGACGACAATTGTGTCGATCAGTTTCCTTTGCCAAATTATTTCCTCCTGCTGTTTGGCCTTGTCCATTTCCAGGGTGCTCACTAGTTTGTCTATAGGGTTAAACGTAAGCGGTTGTTTCGATTTTGTTTCATGTGAAACATTTTTTGCAAGCTTTTCGAGATCCTCTTCAAATACCTCCCTCCAGCCCTGGATGAATTTAAGCGGAATAGCCCGTTTTCCACGCCGATAGTGCCCTATTCCCTGAGGCGTAAATTCGTACGATTTCTCCCTTAACCGCCTCGCAATCACCGCATTCTTTCCGCCCTGCCTTACTATGGCAGCATCCAGAGCCTTTGCCAACACCTGGTCAATCTTATCCATAAAAAATAATCAAAACTTTTTGTTTCATTTCTTGTTTCGTATCGAAACATTTGTTTCCTTTGAATCGTATAATAGATTACTAAGTAACCATTATGGACGAAGTTACAGAAAAAGATCAAAAAAAGGCACCTGAGAAGAAGACTACAGTGTCAGTTATGCTCCCAGCTATTCCTATTTCGGTTCACAAAAAGATCATGAAGTGGAGATTAAAAAGAGCTGCGGAGATCGGAAAACAACTAAGCTCAATGGATGCTTATGCCGATTTTCTGAAAGAGCAAACTAGGAATCTTGAGGTATGAAAAATACCAACATTTCGAGATCTCATACAGTTGAGTCATTCTCAAAACTCATCAGGAAAAAAGATTCTGGCTGCTGGCATTTTAAAGGACCAATAAATAAAAGATCTGGTTATGGTCTGGTTGGTTGGCACGGAAAGGTTATAAATGCCCACCGGTTAAGCTGGATACTTTTCAAAGGAGAAGTAACTGACGGGCTACATGTCTTACACCACTGCGACAACAGAAGGTGTATTAATCCTGATCATTTATTCTTAGGCACACATCAGGATAATATGGACGACATGACTCGAAAGGGTAGGCGTCGCGGAGGCCGTCGGAAAAAAGAAGTAATAGCAATATAGAAAAGAGCCATTATGAATATCACCAACGCCATCAATACTCCTGAATTCACATTCAAGCCGTGTGCTTTATGTGGCGAGCCTGTTAATGGCAAATTGTGGTATGCAACCTTGTTGGACAGGCCAGTGCATCACGCATGCTTTCAGGCTTCAAGGGTAGTAGGGCACACGCTCAAGCTTATTCCGCGCACTTAACAATTAAACACTCACAAATATGAAATACGATCCGAACTGGTTACAAAAAGAAAGAGCGAAAGTGATCAATC
>DATHIE010000570.1:0-8131 GCA_035316905.1 Chryseolinea sp.
GACGTATGGCTCTACGCACGCACACATTAATACAAGGAGGCCGGCGAATATTCTTTCGGTCCATGGCGACCTTATCATCGAGGGTATCTTCATGATATTCCAGTAATATAACTTTCGACTGCGGACTAAAAAAAAGAAAAATTGATGACGCGGGTCGCAGTACTGACCTACTGCGGCTTGGGGTACAAATCGAACCTCTTTGAATAGTTATTTGGTTTTTTGTTTCTGCCCCTGTCGGGACTGAAGATTTTCTCCTCGTACCGCCGTTCCTTCACTCAAAAATCTTAAAGCCAAAAGTTATGCGACTGACGTTCTATTGTTTGCTGATTTTCCTGGCATCCCCCGTCTATGCTCAGCAACAGACCCTTTCGATATTTGATGGGCGGTCATGGGGTGTAGTACTTGAACACCCAGACATGAAGAAAGTGGTGGTAAGATCCAATGTTCCCTACCTAAGCGATTCAAAAGGCACGCTGAACCTGGATGTCTATCTGCCTCCAGGTACAAAACCAACGGACCGCCTCCCTGCCATAATCTTCTTGAATTCGCTTGGAGACGCGCCGGGTGAAATGAAGGCGAAAGACTGGGGAACCTACAGGACCTGGCCACAACTCATAGCGGCCAACAAATACATTGGGATCTCCATGGAGTGCGACAGGGATCGGCCGATTGAATCCATAAAGGCTGTGTTTTCATTCATTGAAAAGGAAGGAAACAACTATAGTATTGATGCAACCCGGTTGGGAGTATATGCAGCATCGGCGAACGTCACACAGTCTGTTAGTTATTTGATGAGCGCAGAAGCTTATCCAGGAATCAAAGCCGCCGTATTGTATTACGGAAGGCAGCCACAAGGTCCATTTCGCAAAGACTTGCCTGTATTATTTGTTATTCCTGAAGGAGATGTAAGGGGTGGGTATACGACGATGTGGAACGAAGTCTTAAAGAACAATGCTCCATGGAGGATCCAGATGGGCACCGGGTTAATTCATGCGTTCGATTCGTTCACCGATAACGATACCTCAAGGATAATTATCAAGGAAACAATTTCATTCTGGAAAAACCACCTCGATGTTATTCCTCCCCATAGTTGGCCGACCTCAATAGGTCGCGCTACGCTTGCGGCCCAGTATGGCGGAGAACCGGAAAAAGCAGGATCGATTCTCAAGACCTGGCTGATGGATCATCCGGATGATGCACGGGCATTGAGCCAATATGGTGGTATACTGCTTCAGCGTAAGCAGTTTGATGAGGCCGAACAAGTGCTAAGAAAATCAGTATCGATCGACCCCAAGAATACGCATACGCAGACTGACCTTGTCGTGGCCCTCTACGCAAAAGATCGCAATGAAGAGGCGGAACGGCGACTTGCCGATCTGGCCAGCGCGAACAGATTGAATCGCAACTCATACGCTAACATTGGATATTGGCTTTTTGTTTTGAACAAACACAAAGAAGGAGTGAAGTATTTCGAAAAGGCTATTGAAACAGGTGATCCGCTTTCGTACGACTATTACAACCTCGGATGTGGCTATGCCATCCTGGGCGAAAAGGATCGGGCATTCGTTGCATTAGAAAAGGCGGTATCAATGGGATACAAATCCAAAGATCAGTATGTGAATGATGCTGATCTCAACCCACTAAAATCCGACAAAAGGTATGAGACGTTGCTTACAAAGCTTCAATGATCAATCGTAAATCGAATTTCGCGAGCGATGTGATTTCAAAACAGATCTAAAGGATTAGGGGAAATCTTGGTTTGGGAAGATCCTAATCCTTGATCTGTTTTTGTAGGTCCCTTTTATTAACTGTTATCCCGAGCGTCTTCTCATTTTATAAAAACTTGCTCATAAAAAATGGAGGCACTGATTTGCTTAAGAGCATCTAACTCGACCGCGAAGGATCTCATTCAGGTTAGCTGTGCTGTCTTTTAATCATCATCAGCCTGAGCTGAATTAGATCCTTCGCGTTGGAATTTGGCTGTTGTTATTCGACTTGCAAAACCCATTCCTTTGACGCAATTCCTTTGAAAAACAGTAACCGCTCTGGAAGACATTTTCAGAAAGGTAGTATGCGCTGAAATAAAAAGGATAAACTTTATTGATCGCGGAGACTTTTAGCCGGATTGGCAAGGGCTGCACGCAACGATTGCCCGGCAATGGTTAGCAAGGTGGTAACGAGAACGAATGCTCCCGGAAGCACGATCATCCACCAGCTAACATTGATTCTGTAAGCAAATCCGTCAAGCCATAGAGCGGTGAGATAATATGCAACAGGAAATGCGATGAGGCTGCTAAGGATAATAAGTTTCACGTATTTGCCCGAAATCATCACTAAAATATTAGAGGCCGTCGCACCCAATACTTTTCTTACGGCAATTTCTTTTGTTCGTTTAACCATCGCCAGTGTAGCCATTCCAAACAGGCCAAGGCTGGCTACAGCAATTGCAATAATGCTGAACAAATTCAGCAGCGTTGAGAAAAGTTCATCGGATTGGTACTGTTCCTCGTAAAAGCTATCAAGGAAATAATACATAAACGGGTCGTTCGGATAATGAACATTCCATAAGTTTTGCAGGGTCGCGAGGTAGTCGGCTTGACGAGATTCGATTTTAAAGGAAATGTATCCATATTCAAATGGATGCCGGTGGAAGAACAATATTGGATCAACAGGTTTGTGAATGGATTCATGGTGATAGTCTTTCAATACACCAATTATTGTATACTTCCTCTGGTCGGAAGTGATGAGGGTTGTATTCACCGCATCTATCGGGTTCTGGTATCCCAACGCGGCGAGGGACTTTTCATTGATCAAGCAGGTTGGCCCTTGTTCCTTTTGATTGAAATTCCGTCCTGCAACGAGTGTGAGCCCGAAGGTTTCCTGATAACCATCGTCAATCCACATAACCCAGAAGGATTGTTTTTTCTCGTTTGTGGAACCGACCGCGTGCACGCCCTCATCATGAAATCGAATTTCCTGGCCTGGTATATTGAAAGAAGCTGTTCCTGAAACAAATCCTGCTTTATTCAACACTTCATTTCGAAACGACATATATCTGGAATAGCGTAACGAATCTGAATTGGTGGATGCTCCCGCACGAAGCGCAATTGTGTGCGTAGAGTTAAAACCTGAATTATAATCGCGCATGAAATTGAGTTGCCGGCTTGCTACAAGTGTAATTCCGATAATCGCAATGGCAAGGAATAATTGAAATACCATCAGGCCGTGCTGCAGCAACCGTGACATACCACTTCCGCCAGACAGTTTGCTTTGCATGATCAACACCGGCTTGTAACGCGAGATAAACAGGGCTGGGTAAAATGCAACGAGCGTCGTAACAAATATGAAGCCCGCAAAATTGAGCAACGTTGTGCCGAGGTCATCTGTGAATGGTGGCACATTGCTGAAAATCAGATGGGCAAATGGACCTGTGAAAATTGTTTTTAGACCGAAGCCGACGATAAAAGTTATAGTGGAAAGGATCACCGCCTCGAGGATAAACTGGCCGCTAATCGCCATTCGCGACGCCCCAAAAACTTTTCGCACACCAATTTCATCTGCCCGTTCCAGGGAGCGTGCCAGTGAAAGGTTTATGTAGTTGATCCACGCAGCGACGAGAATAAACATAGCAAGCGACAACAGGGAATAAAGTAACGTCTTGCTTGTTGCAGGTTTTGCCTCTCCTGACAACGCTTCAGCTGTATGCAGTTCTTCATAGGGACGAAGTGAAAGTTTCGCTTTTAGTTGTCTTTTTTCCAGGGACGTAATATGTTTCGTGGCCATCGCTGTTAACGCATCGTCGACAGCCGCAACATCGGTCACATTTGGCTTGAGCTTGACATAGGTGAAAGTCCATGGAGAGCTGAAATCACCGTCTTTTGGAATCCAACCATAGAATGGCATTGTCGACCACGACAGAAGAAAATCAAAATCAAGAGACGAATTGGGCGGAATATCCTTGAAAACACCTGTAATGGTAAAGGGAAGCCTTTCATTAAAATACACGACTTTCCCCATGGGATCGTTATCTCCAAAATAGACTTTTGCCTGCGATTCGGAGATCATTACCGAACTGGGGGGTGTAAGAGCATTTTCCGCCGACCCTTTCACCACCTCCACACCAAACACTTTTAGGAATGAGCTGTCGACGTAAAGCATGTTCTGATCGACGATGCGTACATTCTCCGTAAACACAAATGCCTTTTCGTTATAAACCCTTGTGACGGCCTCAATCTGAGGGACATATTCGTGAACGAGCAGGGCGGTGCGGTCATGCGTTCGAGCGCTTTGTAATAAAGGCAAACCACCCTGATACTCGCGGTAATCGATCCTGTATACCCGGTCGCCGTCTTTGTAGAATTTGTCGAAGCTGAACTGATAGCGCACATACGCTGTGAGAGAAAGGAATATCGCAATGCTTATAGAGAGACCGGCGATGTTGATAAATGTGAATAATTTCCAGCGCAGCAGGTTTCTAAGAGCTGTTTTCCAATAATGCTTAAGCATGAGAAAAGAAATAACGGCCGTAAAAGTAGGACATATTTATATCATCAAGATTTTCCTTTTGTATCGGCGGCCGATTATTTTTATGTGAATCCTTTACTATGAAAACCTCGCTTGTCGGCCTAGTTGCCATTCTGATCTTTTCTTGGTCCCTGACCAATGGTCAAAATGTGGTAAAACCACGCACCGTGGTCACGACCGATGGTGAAGTCGATGACCAGGATTCTTTCATACGGTTGCTTTTATATGCCAATGAATTTGAGTTGATCGGTCTCGTGTACAGTAGTTCTCAGTGGCATTACAAAGGGGATGGTAAAGGCACGTTTTACACTTCGGAAATGGAAATGACGAAAAACCGCTATGGCGCACGTCCGGACTTAAGATGGCCGGGCACAACCTGGATGCAGGAGTTTATCGATCGTTATGCCACGGTGTACAATAATCTTACAAAGCATGCGCAGGGATATCCAACTCCTGATTATTTGAGAGGGATTATCAAAGTTGGGAACATAGATTTCGAAGGAGAAATGGCGAAGGACACAGAAGGTTCCGATTTTATTAAAAAGATACTTCTTGATAACTCGAAACAGCCTGTTTATTTACAAATATGGGGCGGGACAAATACGGTAGCCCGCGCGTTGAAATCTATTGAGGATGAATATAAGAATACTTCCAATTGGCAACAAATTGAAAAGAAAGTGTCTGATAAAGCGATCATTTATGCCGTGCTGGACCAGGACAATACATATCAAAAGTATATAGCTCCGAACTGGCCAAAGATCAAGGTTCTATACAATTCCGCCCAATTTTGGAATTTTGCATATCCATGGCCGCGAGTTGTGCCGGAAGCACTGCAACCGTACCTGAGAGGTCCGTGGTTTAAGAAGCATATCAAGTTTGGGCACGGGGAGTTGTTGAGTCATTATTACCTATGGGGCGATGGCACTGCGATCCAAAATGATCCAGAACATGACCACGGCGATACTGTCCAGATGAAAAAAATGAAGATGGGCAAGTACGATTTTATTTCAGAAGGTGACTCACCTGCATTTTTCCATTTGATCGATGTAGGTCTGGACAATCTCTCCGATGCATCTTATGGAGCGTGGGGTGGAAGAATGGTCAGATCTTCGCAGAATCCGTACCGTTGGGAAGATGGTGATAGAGCGACTGACTTTAATCCATTCTCAAACAAGGACGACAAGGCCTATCCGCAAACGCGATGGATCGGAGTGTTGCAGAATGATTTTGCTGCACGCGCGGATTGGTGTGTGATGCCCTATGAAAAAGCGAATCACCCGCCAGTTGTTACGTTGCGACATACAAATAGCATTCCCGGTAAGCGCGGTTCGCTGATCAGGCTTATCGGGTTTGGACATGATCCGGACAAAAACAGTGTAACCTATAAGTGGTGGCAGTATTATGAAGTGGATTCGTATGCCGGTAGAGTAGAAATTATCGACAGCAATCTCGACAAAGCTTCTCTTATCATACCGAAAGACGCAAAGGCCGGAGATACCATTCACGTCATCCTTGAAGTCAGCGATTCCGGTGAGCCAAAGCTAACGCGTTATCAGCGCGTGGTTATTAATGTGAAGGATAAATAGAAGCTGCAAGTTCGGCCCTTTTAAGGATGCTTTAATCGTACCGGTGTGCCGCCGGTAACCGCCATTTTTGCCCCGATACTAAATATTTTTAGGCAGGTGACTTTCGCTCGGCACGGACCATTAACATCCGATTCTGGGTCACGAAAGATCTGTTATCTTAGCGGCAAATGGATACCTATCAACAAAAGATTTCTCACCTGAAAGCGCTTTATCATTTAGCTTGTATTGACAATGAACTTAGTCAGGTTGAAGCGACTTACATTATGAATGTTGCTGAACGGCTGGGAGTGGACCCGGAGGAGCTTGTCGATTTTGATGGAAGCGAACCGGACCTCGAGTTGCCTGACAGGCAGTATAAATTGTATGCCGTCTTTCACCGACTCGTTATGGTTATTATGATCGATAATATCGCCAGCGAAGTGGAAAAAAAATATTGCTTCGACCTCGGTATAAAAATGGGTTTGCATCCGAATGCCATTATTGAAGTCATCCAATACGTGGTGAAGCAAGGACCCTTTAACGCAATTCCCGCTGAGATCCTGGCTATTTTCCGAAAGTACTTGAGCTAAATACACTCACATTTTACAATTCGGGGACGCGTAGCTTAAAATATCCTTTATATTATATACATTTATAAATAATATAAACGTTATCTCACCATGAAAGGTACCTACCTGGGGGAGTTTGAAGAAATTGTATTGCTGGCTGTTGGAATATTACGAGATGAAGCCTACGGCGTAAGCGTAAGACTTGAAATAGAGAATCAGACACAGCGCAACGTTAACATCGGCGCGGTACATACCGCCTTGCATCGTCTTGAAGACAAGGGCTACCTCATATCCAGGTTTGGTAAGGCAGAAGAGGTAAGGGGAGGGAAAAGGAAAAGGCTTTTTACGCTGACAGCACTTGGAGTGAAGCAGCTGAGAGAAGCAAATGCACTTCGCAAACAAATGTGGTCTCAACTTCCTAAAGTAATTCACCAGATATGAAACACCAACCACCGCGATTTGCCAGACAACTATTACAATGGTTTTGTCATGCGGAATTTATTGAAGAAGTGGAAGGCGACTTATACGAGTTGTTTCAATTCCGGGTACAATACTATGGACTCCACTCGGCAAGGCTCGGTTATCTACGCGATGTGTTGAATTCTATTAATCGTTATCGATCCAGGCCGAGGAAAGAACCTGTAAAACGATCGCTTTCATCGTGGGATGGGTTGCAACATTTCTTTAAGATAGCCCTTAGAAATTTGCTCCGCAGCAAAACGTCTTCCATTGTCAACCTGACAGGAATGGCAGTAAGCATCGCGTGTTTTCTTCTCATTTCCATCTACCTCATTGACGAGCTCACCTTCGACAACTATCATCCTGACGCCGGCAACGTTTATCGTATCGGTTATTCATTTAAAAGTTTTGATGGAACAGAAGGAAAAGATTCGAGGGCGGCAGGTTTATGGAGTGTTGCTTTGAAAGAAGTGATGCCGGAAGTGAAAAATTTCACGCGGTTCTCAAGGTTTGGATATCCCGGAAAAGTATGGAGGGGAAATCCGAATAATGTATTTGTAGAGCGAGAATTCTTTTGGGTGGATTCTACCCTTACCGACATATTTTCAATTCCATTAGCCAGTCCGGGTAACATCAAGGAAATCCTGAGAAATCCGGTTAACGTGTTAATCAATCAAAGCGTTGCTAAGAAATACTTTGGAACAGCCGATCCCATAGGGCAATCCATTACCTATGTGAGAGACGGTCTAGAATTTCCACTTACCGTTGCTGGGATCATAAATGATCCGCCCACCAATACGCACTTCAGGCCGGACTTTCTTGCAAGTTCATCGGCTCTTAATCCACTTTGGAAACAGAACGGAGGCGAAGATAGGATCAATTCGTGGACGGATTCCTTCTCGTATTCTTTCATCCAAGTGCAGTCAGGTACCGATCTCAGCAAACTGTCAGAAGCCTTGCAAGAGATCTTCAATAAACATCTCGGTGACCGAGATGTTTATTGAAGATCTCTTG
>DATHIE010000571.1:0-10546 GCA_035316905.1 Chryseolinea sp.
CCTATCTACACATCAAGGATGGTCCAGGCGAATGGACTGAGACGATACCTACCGACCCACCACCGATGACAGCCGTCGGAAAAGGGACTCAAAATTTTCCAGAGATTGCAAAGGCAGCTGATGGCGCCACTGAATGGATGATTGTGGAGATGGACAAATGTGACTGCGATGTGTTTGCGGCTATTAAAGAAAGCTATACATATCTCACCACAAACGGACTTGCGTCGGGCAAAGCTTAGGTTCGTTTTTGTCATAATAGTCAAAATCCAGACTGATTTCTTACGTCCCCCTTTTCCCTACATTTGAAAATAATTCCCATTTTGGTATACTGTGTTAAAAAAACAGCTAAATTTAGCTGATTTGCGAGCCCGCAATCATGGCATACTTTTGTTAGTAGGTAGATATATTACATCAATAATACGATGAACTTCAAGGCAATTATCATCCGACTCTATTTCATGCTGATTTACTCCGATGGCAAGGTGAATCAGGGGGAGATTTCGCTTGGAAAGAAAATGATCGAGACAGAAGGCATCTCTGAAGCAGAATTCAACGCCCAAATCGAATCCCTTAAAAAGAAGGATAGTTCCGTTGTTTACAAAGAATGCGTTGCTGATTTGAAGCATCTTAAACCAGAGTTGCAGATTCGATGTATCGCCTGGATGTGCGTATTAGCCAATTCGGACGGATTTATGGACAAAGCAGAATGGCAGTTTATTTATAAGATCTATCACAAGGAACTTCACTTGCCATTGGACAACATCATGGAAGTACAGAAAGAGTTGAGCAAACTCACCCGCGACAACTCTGCGTTTCTTACCTCGACCCTTCCGGTCAATCGCGCAAGCTAATCAACGTCCCGGATCGAGCGACTATGTTCCGACATGGGTGAAAAGCTTCTGATCTCAAAGAGTTTGCTCGACGAGTTGCCGGCTTCGATTGTTGAAAATTTCACGTCAGTCGGAAGTGTCAAACCACGCGGGAAGCAACAGCTTATAGAACTATTTGGATACAGGGAAGAAGTGGCGGAGGAAGTAGGCTTAGACGCCCATTAAATTTAAATATGGCGTAATAAAAAAACGGGGAAAGTCAACGAATTGACTTTCCCCGTCCCGTTAAGTATTGACCGTAGCCAATATTCAACCCTAAATGCTTTCAGAAAGACCAAAACTTACGCAGCCATTTTTCAATCACTGTTTCAATTTCGAACCTCTTCTTAAGTTGCCCTAAGTAGAGACACGATCAACCGTACCGGCTTCTTTAATTCTATCTTTCCGTAGAAAGTAGAAGTTTGTTTACCGAAATCGTCGACCAGTTTTTTGTTAGCGACTTAGTGATATGAAGATACTTTCTGATTGAACTTCCTCCAAATATTTTAAAAAAAAGTAGTCCACAACTTGTCAACGAAGTTATGCACATATGCACATATGCACATTTGTGGAAAAAATTCCTGTGGAAGGACGTCCTCACAACGAAGTGGCTATTCGCAGATTAGGTTTTTTGTTTCTTTTTCCGCGCTGATGGAAAAAGTACGTTGTTAAGGATGAGCCTGTATCCGGGCGAATGCGGATACAAATTGAGATCAGTCGGACCTCTTCTTCTGCCAGGCGAGCCTTCGGGATCATGACCACTATAATAAGTCCAGTGCCCCTTCCCCAACTCGCCATAGATGTAGCGTACGTTGTTGGCCCTGGCATTCTCACCAAGCACCAGTGCCTCTGGCTTAACGGTGAATTTATTAAACGATGTAGTCTGACCTGTAAATTCCTTTATCACATTTTCATGATCCTGCGTGAGCATCGAAGGAACGATATCCCATTTCGCCGAGAACTGAAACAATCGGAAGTAGTCACGACTCTGTTCAAAAAAATCAGGTCTGCCGGTATTTATATCTGAGAACCTTCTGCTGTTTCCGAATTCAAGAGTAAAATTTTCGAAGGCAAGCGCCTTTGAAAAATCAAGCTTGCTCTGTATTTCAGGGGAGTCGTCATCGAAAAATTCTGTAAATCTGATACCTTCAGCAGCGAGCGCAATATCAAACGTCTCTGCTCCTGAACACATCGCGAACAGATATCCGCCACCGGCGCAGAAAGCTTTGATCTTTTTTGCTACATCAAGTTTCATTTCTGAAACCGTACCATATCCTAATCTAATTGCCGTTGACTCCTGAAGTTTCGATTCAATGACTGCAGATTCCCTCCACATAAAGCGCCAGTGCTGACCCGTGAAATCCTCGTGATGAAGATGTAACCAGTCGTACTTGGCAAGCTCGTTCTGCAACACAGCATCGTCATAAATTATTGTATAAGGAATCTCTGCATAATCAAGCACAGTGATCACCGCATCAGTTTCGTCGGCGACCAGTTCATTCTTAATAGAGTAAACAGCAATCCGTGGAGCCGATTCCAGCTTAACAACATTCATGTTTACCTCCGGATTTGCAATTTCCCTAAGGATGGCGTTGGTTTTGCCATCAGAAATGATTTCCGCAGTTACCCCACGAACAAGACATTCATTCTCAATTTCGGCGGAATAGGGTATAAGAAAGCTTCCGCCACGGTAGTTCAATAACCAGTCAACATCAATCTCTTTCTTGAGAACAAAATAGGTGAGGCCGTAAGCTTTTAGATGATTCTTTTGAGCTTCGTCCATAGGAACCAAAATGGACAGCCCTTGGCAAAGTCCAAATGACAGAACAAAGAACAGGATGAAAACACTTTTCAACATACACGTTTGACTTCAATCCTATAGTCTTATAATCTGAGCATTTTTTTTAACTTTTACAATTGCTTTTATATCAAACGAATCCAGGTTTTCTTATGAATTCCTATCGTAAAATAATTATTGCAACAATTGCCCTTTTGCTTTCGACTGCGGGGCGCGTGGAGGGGCAACACGATTGTGAGCTTAAAAAGCAGAATAAAGATCTTAAAGTATACTCATGTACCTCGGGTGACAATGCGCTCAAAGTCGTCAAGGTGGAGTTGACTCTGGAGAACACTTCTATTAAGGAACTGCTGGATTTTGTCACTGATATACCCAATTATGTGAACTGGCAGTACAATACGAAAGAAGCAACGATCCTGACTAAGACTGACCGATCGATTATCTATCGTGCCGTTGTTGAAACTCCCTGGCCTCTTGCGAACCGCGAACTGATAGTGGAAATAACAACTGAACTCGATAGCGTCGGGCGAGTGCTGATCATAGACAGCCATCATGTGGCTTATGCATACCCTCAGGCCAAGCACCTGATCCGTGTCCCCTATGTAGTGGGCATCTGGCACGTTTCATCCGTGAAAAACTCGCTAAAAGTGGAATTCATCCTTCGTATCGATCCGGGAGGATCAGTACCGGTCTGGCTGGTCAATGTCGCTATGGCAGAGGGGCCGTATCACTCTTTTATGAAGCTCAAGGAAGAGCTAAAGCAAAAGCGGCCCTGAGATTTTTGATTTTCATATTCGGCTATTTCATTCCTAGCAAGGTATATTTGCGTCCTGTTTAAAATTCTGGAAATATGAGGCTCGGACAACTAGCCAGAAAACTTGCCCTTCGCCCTGCCGATATCGCGGAATTTCTGGGTGAAAACAACATTCGCATTGCCGAGGGGGCCAACGCCCGACTCGAGACTGATCACGTTAATCTGATCATGAAACGTTACGTACCCGGATGGATTGAAACTCCTGAGGTAGAACCGGAAAGGGAGGAAGAGGTAATCCCGATAACTATCGGGATTACGGAATCAAAGAACGAACCATTGATTTCCCCGGAATTAGAGACTGAAGAGCAGAGTCAGCCGGCGGCCGATTCTGTCCAGGTACAGGTACAAGCTGATGATACTGACGATACTGTTGAGGTGATAAGGGCTCCCAAGATTGAGCTTTCGGGACTAAAGGTTGTAGGCAAAATCGATTTGCCTGAGCAAAAGAAGAAGGAGGAGGAACCGAAAGAAGAAAGCGCGGTTTCGGACGATGCCAAACCAGAAGTTGAAAAGAGGGAAAGACGCGAAATCAAAAGGCAATTTGACGGAAATAAGAGGCATCATCAAAGGCCTGAAAAGAACCCCATTGCACTTCAACGTGAAAGGGAAGAGAAGGAAACTCAAAAGAAACGTCAGGAACAGATAGCTCGCGACAAAGAGAAAAGGACGCAAAAATATCTTCAGAATTATAAGCCGGCCCCGACCACAAAGGCCGCAAAGGTTTTAAGGGAAGACACTATGGAAATGACTGCTCAGGAATTAGTAGAACCCCCAAAAACTATTCTTGGAAAGTTCTTGAGGTGGCTGACGAGTTAATGGTTAGTGGTTAGTGGTTAGTGGTTAATGGTTAATGGTTAGTTGGTAGCAATCGCTTTCGACGTTCGGAGTTCGACATTCGACATTCGGAGTTCCACACCCCATCCCACACCCCACACACTCTCACACCCACGATTAACGGATAACGTTTAACGGTATCACAAATTTCCTTTCTTCATTTCCTCCACGGCGTGACTCGCAGCTCGTGCAGTAAGTGCCATATATAGGATCGAAGGACTTTGATTTCCGGTACTGGTCATGCAGGCCCCATCTGTAACAAATACATTTTTACAAGTGTGGAGTTGATTCCATTTGTTGAGCAGTGATGTTGAAGGATCTTTTCCCATTCGGCATCCTCCCATTTCATGAATATCGAGTCCCGGTGGCTGATGCGTGTCATATTGCTCAACATTCTTAACCCCTGACTTTTCAAGCATCTCGGAACTTTGCTGAAGGAAATCTTTTATCATTTTTTCGTCATTATCATCATATCCCACGGAAGTGACGAGCAGCGGAATGCCCCATTGATCTTTTTCTGTATCGCTCAATCTGACGTGGTTCTTCTGCTTCGGTATTGTTTCCCCCTGCATGTACATGTATACTCTCCAGTCACCAGGATATGTCATTTGTTTCTTTAGATCTCTTCCTATCGCAGTGCGAATGGCATCACTGCCGTACGGTGTTCTGTAAGCACCCATAAAAGTGGTGAACCCACCTACGTAATCAGTATCCTGCTCCTTTAGATTTCTGTAGTTTGCGAGTATAGGCTCCGTTGGATTGCGGCCGTAGTAGTATTTGTCTTCGAATCCGTCGAGTGAACCATTAACTGAAGCCCGGTAGTTGTGGAATGCTACATAATTGCCTAACAATCCGTTATCGTTACCCAATCCATTCGGGAATCGGTTTGACGTCGAATTCAAAAGTATAAGTACACTGTTGAGAGCTGATGCATTAACGAAGATTACCTTTGCGAAATATTCCGTTACTTCCTTTGTATTTGCATCGATGATCCGGACACCCGATGCCTTCCCTTTCTTTTCGTCATAAACGATAGAATGAACAACGGCATGTGGTCTGATCGTGAGATTACCCGTCTCATGCGCCCATGGCAACGTCGAGGACACAGAACTAAAATATCCACCAAACGGACAACCGCGCATGCACAGATTTCGCGCCTGACATTTTCCCCGTCCCTGTTTTAAATGAAGTTCTGTAGGCTGGGTCAACTGCGCCCATCTTGCCTGCACCATAAAGCGGTCCTTATAGTTTTCGCTTATTTTCTTTTGGAGGTGTGCTTCAACACAATTGAAATCAAAAGGAGGAAGGAACTCACCGTCAGGCATCGCTTCAATACCATCTTTATTCCCGCATATTCCGGCAAAAAGTTCAACGTGCGAATACCATGGCGCAATGTCTTCATAACGGATAGGCCAGTCAATTCCATAGCCATAACGAGCTGGCGCCGTAAATTCATATTGACTCCACCGTTGACACGCACGCCCCCAAATGAGAGATTTTCCACCAACCTGATAGCCTCTGATCCAATCAAAAGGTTTCTCCTGAACATAAGGATGATCCTTGTCCTGAATAAAAAAGTGCTTCGTGTCTTCTGAGAACCCGGCCGACTTTGTGATAAGTGGATTTTCCTTCCGGAATTCTTCGGTGATTCGGCCACGATGCTGAAATTCCCATGGATCCTTGGTAGCAGTTGGATAGTCTTTATTATGGACAACACTTCGTCCTCTTTCCAATACCAATGTTTTTAATCCTTTTTCACAAAGCTCTTTTGCGGCCCACCCTCCGGATATTCCTGAACCAATCACGATTGCATCGTACGTGTTCTGATCCTTTCCATCTCCCTGGATGCTCACACTGGTATAATCGACTGGCATAAACCTTTTTTTGATTGTAGCCTGAATCTAAGAAAACAAAAGACCAAATGAGAGAAAAATCAGTAGCAATGGGAATTGCGTACTATTCAACGAGTTTTTTTTATGCAGGGATTTTGAATTATTAATTGTAAGGTTTAAAGTACGCATTCTGAAACTTTGGCGTGACGGTTATTAATGGTGCAGTCGATTGTTAGTTTCTAGAAAAACATTGAACCAAACCTAAACCACATCCATATGAAGAAGTTTCTGAAATTTTTGCTATACGCGCTGCTGGCCGTGATCGTGTTAGTGGGCGCTGTGATTATTTACGTGAAGACTGCTTTACCAGACGTTGGCGCACCTGAAGATATAACAATAGAAAGAACCCCGGAGCGCATCGAGCGCGGCCGTTACCTGGCGCACTCAGTCTCAATTTGCATGGATTGTCATTCTACCCGCGATTGGTCAAAATTCTCCGGTCCCCTCACAGAAGGTACACTTGGTAAGGGTGGAGAACGCTTTGATCATAGCGTCGGACTGCCTGGTGTTTTCATTTCGAAGAATATTACTCCCGCAGGCATTGAGAGATATACCGATGGAGAGTTGTTCAGAGTGATAACTACCGGTGTGAGTAAAGAGGGAAAAGCAATGTTTCCACTTATGCCTTTTCGTTATTATGGGAAAATGGATCGCGAAGATATATACGCTATGATCGCGTACATCCGAACGCTTGAGCCAATAACAAATCCGGTACCCGAATCAGAACCGGATTTCCCAATGAGTGTAGTTATCAACACTATTCCCCAACCCGCAGAACCTCAAACCCGTCCGGATCCATCTGATCAGTTGGCCTATGGACATTATATGGCAAGTGCAAGTGGTTGTGTAGAGTGTCATACGCAGGTGGATAAAGGTCAAATTCTTCCTGAAGTCGCTTTTGGTGGAGGAAGGGAATTTGGTTTTCCGGACGGGTCTAAAGTGCGTTCGTCTAACATCTCCCCAGACAAAGACTCAGGGATTGGAACCTGGACCCGAGAGCAATTCATTGCGCGGTTCAAAGTCTACGCGGATTCTTCTTATGTCGCGCCATCCATTAAACCTGGAGAATACAATACGATTATGCCATGGACTATGTACGCTCACATGACGGAAGAGGATCTGTCGGCCATCTTCACCTATCTTCAAAGCGTAAGCCCAATCAGCAATAAGGTTACGAAGTTCACGCCAGCTCCTAAATAGTATAACATCAAAAGTGTTACTGCGATTTCTCGATCTCCGAAACCGTAGTAACACTTTTCAATACAATTCACATTGCTCCTAATTGTTTGAGATACTTTTCAGAATTCGCCCTGACGGTTTCAATAGGATTCAAACTTAGAGACTTTTTGAAGCTTGTAATAGCGTTCTTACTGTCTCCTTTCTTGGCGTATCCTTCGCCCAGGCTATCCCAGGCATTTGCGCTTTTCGGAAATTTTTCTGTAGCCAACTTGAATACCTCAATCGCTTTATCATATTCATTCTGTCCCAATAGCTGATAACCGTAGTTATTTAGCTCGTTTTCTTTAGCGACCGTCAACGCTTCCTTTCTCACTTTTTCAGATTCTTCAGCCTTTCCAGTTTCTTTCAGCAATCCCGCCTTTACAATTAGTGTGGAAAATTTTTTGTCCTGCAGAATAGCCTGGTCGATCCAGACAAGCCCCTGGTCCATGCTTACTTTGCTTTGCAAGGTGTAGCTGGCGGCAGATGCGTAACCCTGCCAGGTAAAACCTGTCGATCCTTTTAGTTCCTGAGCTGCATTTGCAATTACGAGTTCATCAACGGCAAATTTTATGGAAACGGGAAACTGTTTTTTCTCCCAGTTCAACACAAGCTCAGCTGAACCCTTATCCATGTTAATAAAGTCGTAAGTGAGCATCTCTGTGTGTGAGTTATCGCGAATCTTTATGGGAGCGCGGAGTTGGTCCCTGGCAGGGTCATACCAGAAACTTCCCCATGACTGATATTCCTTGGAAAGCACAACTTCGCCTGTGTTGTCTTTGTTGATTACAAAAAACAAACCATAGGTTCCAGCTGGAACAGGCTTGCCTTCAACAGTGGCGTCATTCGAAAATTCGAGGATTGTATTTTCGTTAGCACCGCCACGCCATGGTGCTTCTTTCTGTCCACCAAAGGATTGTACGGTCCATCCAAACGGCACGAGATTTCCCCATATCTCGCGCTTCTTCACCGATGGACGTGAATAATTAACCGTCACCGTAGAAATCCCGATAGTTTGGGAAACTTTTGCGGCCGGACTCGCCGTACGAGGTACTGTCACGCCCTGAGCCGATACATCAACTGTGTAAATCAGCGCAAAAGCAAAAGCGATAATAGATGTTGTAATCCTTTTCATAACAAAATGATGTTTGGTTATAGGAGAGTTATTAGAGTATTACAACCTACTGATTAATGTAGATCATCAGTATCCCGTAAATGTCGGTATTTGTGTTGCCCGACGGGAACCTCAAAAGATGGTGGACAAGGCCGGATCAGATGATTCAAAAATCATCATGAAGTTGCTGCGTTAAGTCACGAGCGATTTCGTCGAGTTGACGTACGCAAACTTGGAGCATTTCAAACAATTCATTGACATTGCTGTTCAAATCTTCACTCCGTGCAAGCAACAAAAGTCCCTGTATGCTTGCGATGGTTCCGCGTAGCTTATGTGTATTAAAATGAATGTGTTCAAGCAATCTGCTGCGCTGATTTCTGATCTTGTCAGAATTATCGCGAACATCATCTTCCAGGCGTTGGTTGATTTTCCAGAGGTTTTCATAGGCTTCAGCAAGTTTCGCCGACTGGTCGAGTATCGCCTCATTCTTTTCTCTAATTGAATGTTTTACGTCCTCTAGTATTTTGTAAATCCTTTTTCTTTCTCGATGAGAGTAAAGAACAAATACTCCAAAGATTACATTTACAAGGAGTGAGATGCCGAGTGTATAAAGATCCTGATTGTTATCGAAAGCCATAGTATAAACAATTAAAACAGGCCCGGTCGACGCAACCGAGCCTTACCTAAACCAAATTGCTACAACGGTATGAGATCAAAGACAAAGTGACCACTCAATCCATTTGTTCGTCCTCCCGGAGCTGCGACGTTGAAGTCGAGATGGAGAGTCTCCGCGTGGACGTCGTATTGAATCTGCCGGCCGGAATCAAAAACGATTTTACCAAGGTTATCATCATGGAATTTCCACTTACCAGTATTTTCAGGGAATGCATATCCACCATTGGAAATAATAAAGGTGCCTTCATATCCATTCTCTGCTTTTCTTATGAACGATATCGCGAAGTTTTCATATTGATCAGAGAGGTCACCATCTGTCGTATGGGTAACTACAGCGTGGCTCCATGGTGTAGCCGTAAGTAATTGTGCATTCTGTGATTTCGGATTCGCGTCATCGTCGCTGTTACAGCCGGCTAGCTGAAACATGAGTGCGAGTAAGGTTAGTGTTAGAATATTTTTCATGGTATGGTCGTTAGTCCTTCGAGTCACATCAGGATCCGGCGGGGCCGAATACCTGATGTACTCTCGGGTTGGGGTTTGGTTATTCTTTAATGAGCTTGATTGATTGCTGCTTATCAGCTCCTACTACTTTGAGTATATAGAAGCCTTTTCTCAGCGAGGAAACATCGATCTGTACATCGCGAGTAGCACCTGCATCTGCTTCGTGAACAATGTGACTCTTACCCGAGGCGTCCATGACGTGCATGATAACATTGCCTTTCCATTCATGCCCGAGGAAAACCTGTGCTGTATTTTCTACCGGGTTCGGAAAAACTTTCAAGCCAGCATTTGATTCCTCTATTCCGAGAATGTTGTTAACAGTTACGGTTATCGTATCGTTTGTTATCGCGCCGAAGGTGTCCGTAACGGTAAATGCAAGTTTGGCTTCTCCTGCGGCGACCGGTCTTATCAGGAACTGGCCTTTTGATGATAACACGTCAACCAATTCGAGATCACTGCTGCTTACGCTGAACGTGAACGTATCTCCATCAGGATCACTAAAGAAATCGTCAATTGAATATTCTTCGAGGTGACCGGTAGAATAGTAGGAGAGTGTCTCCTCACCGATGAGGCGAGGTGCCCGGTTAGCGTGAATAACTTCAACATCTAAAATTAGTTCATTGCTGGCCTCATATTGATCGGTGGCAATGTACTTGTAAGTGTAGTTACCGGCAGTTCCGTAATCTTTCGCGATTGAAATAGATAATGTCCCATTTGCAAAGGAATGAGTTACACCTGGGTATGTCGCTGCGGCACGCAAAGTGATCGTGTTATTCTCCTTGTCTTTAACTCCGATGTCCAAGGTCAACGTTTCTTTTTCAGCCACCTGAA
>DATHIE010000572.1:0-7489 GCA_035316905.1 Chryseolinea sp.
ACCTATCGAACATCAGCAAAAGGTATTTGAACGCTTCCACCAGGTAAACGAGGCGCACAAAGAAATTGGAACCGGTATTGGACTTTCCCTTGTGAAAGAACTCATTCAGCTTCTTCAAGGAACTATCACCGTAAGCAGTGAGCCTGGAAGGGGAACAACTTTTACTGTGATGATTCCCCTAGAAGCCGGCACGCAAACCTCCGAACCTGTGGAGGAATTGGTTGAGACATTATCAATCAACACCGGACCTTCTAATAACAAATTTCAGGTCCCCCCATCTCACAACGGTGCGCCAGAGCGGCCGCATGTCCTTGTTGTAGAAGATAATGACGATCTGCGTGCCTTCATTATTGATTCGTTGGGACAAGAATTTTACTTCCTCGAAGCAGACAACGGCCGTAAGGGTTTGGAGGTAGCCACCACCGATATCCCCGATCTTATCATCAGCGACGTGATGATGCCGGAGATGGATGGCATCACCATGGCCAGCAAGATAAAAACCGATCATCGGAGCAGTCATATTCCACTCATTCTGCTTACTGCGAAATCCACCGAAGACAGTAAACTGTTGGGGTTAAGGAGTGGAGCCGATGACTATCTCACCAAACCTTTTAACAGAGATGAACTGCTGCTAAAAGTACGCAACAGCATCTCGAGGCAAATTAAATTACGGGAGAAACTGAGGGCAGAAGTGATGGGCAATGCGCCCAAAGTAGAGGTGATGTCGGAGGATGAGCGGTTCCTCGTTCAGGTCAAAGAAAAGATACTAGAAAGATTAAGTGATGAGCAGTTGAGTGTTGAATCGTTAGCAGAAGACATTGGCATTAGCCGCGTACACCTGTACCGGAAAGTATCTGGTCTCAGCGGACTTTCAGTTAATGAACTGATCCGCAAGCTACGCCTGCGACGGGCGGCCCAGCTGCTTGGACAGCATTGGGGTCCTGTTTCACAAGTAGCCTACGAAGTAGGATATTCAAATTTGTCGTATTTCAGTAAAGTGTTTAAGGAAGAGTTTGGGATGTTGCCCAGCAAATATTCAGAAGGCTAGGGAACTGGTCCAAGAGTCGCGCGAAGCGCAGCGCTCACCTTGACCTTAAGTTGTGCAATTGTTTTCTTACAAGGCTTCGGACTTGACCTGTATTATTGCGCCGTTGCTGGACTTACAATCGACGATACTTCGCTAATCAAATTTGCAGGAACACCGGCGCGTTTGGCATGCTCAATGATTAATTCCTTGCTGGGAGCAGTATAGACACAATAGACTTTGTCGGCAGTGACATAACTGTGCTGCCATTGGATACCAGGACCAAGTTCCTGTAAAACCTCCAATGATTTCTTGGATGCAGCTTTAAGTTCTTCAGGTGTGAGCCTACCTGCTCCTGGTATTTCGCGCTCTATCACAAATTGACGTTCAGTCGCGTTTACGTTGCCGGTTGAGGTGGCGCAGCTGAGAATGCTGAATGTAGTCAGCATAGTGAGGATTAGGTTAAAGATTTTCATATGATTGATTTTGGATGGATAATAAGTTCCTTTTTTGCTGTGTATTGGAGTGTCCTGGCGATATCTATGAAACAAAGATTCGCTGAAATTGAAAAAAAGACTACCAGAGAGTTCTCTATAAATAGGAAAAACTGATCAAACCCTTTTTTAGTTAGGCTGAAGGAAGTTGACGGGCACTATAAGATGAGGGTAACATACCAAATCGCTTTAGAAAACACTTGGCGAAGTACGAGGGATTGTTGTAGCCCACCTCATATGCGATCTCGGAAATGTTTCCAAATTTCCTATGGATGAGTCGTACGGATTCTCTTAATCTCATTTCATGGATGAGGCGATTGGGTGATTGGTCAAATAGGTTGTGAATTTTTCTGTAAAGCTGGGGTCTGCTTATACCGGCGCGTTCAGTCAACTCGATCACATTGAAATTCTCATCGCGCAATTTGTGCTCCAGAATTGACATTATGCTGTTTATAAATCGTTCGTCTTCGGAGCCGGTTATCTTAAGGTGAGCTTGTGCCGGCGGCTGCGCATGCTCGTGAACGCAAGAAGATATGACGATATCACCATCTTTGCCTCTATGAGAAAGTCGACGTGCAAGCTGGAGCGTATCACCAAAAAATTTATCATTTCTGGTTACCGGT
Organism: Chryseolinea sp.; assembly: GCA_035316905.1. Lineage (GTDB taxonomy): Bacteria > Bacteroidota > Bacteroidia > Cytophagales > Cyclobacteriaceae > Chryseolinea. The sequence continues at coordinate 2,142 of DATHIE010000572.1, forward strand.
TCTCCGGCGTCCAGAACAATAGTAGTCTCAAACCTGATCTTTTTATCGCGAAGGCTGTTATTAAGTAGCGTGATTCGTTCCTGGAGGGCGATGCTGCACCGAAGTGCGTTCATGCAGGAAGTAAAGGCATAGGTCGTTTCACTTTTGCCGGCTGTAAGTTCTCGTCCGCCATACTGCGATAAGACCGCATTGAGCTGATTCAAGTATTCCGTGAAGTAAAGCGAGAATTGAAATGTGTCATTTGGTTCAGTGGAAGCTGACGGCAATGTATTTATTAGCAGTATGGTTCGAAATCCAGAATCAATGGTTCCGTCGTCGTGAAGATTCATTCCATCGATATCACTTTTTGGTAATCCCAATATCGCACCATATTGGCTCAATTCTACTTCAACGATATTACAGGCTAATAATCCATGCGCTTCGCGATGAACGGCTTCGCATGATTCCCTGTTGGGTCCTTCCATCACACAATAAGCCTTCCTGTTGTCTTTACTTATGTAGTAATGTTTATATTGAACATTATACTTTTCCTGAACGGCGAGGTCCAGCTTGTGACCTTGTTTGAGTGCTTCGAGAGTATTTTCGTCGAAGTCGTCTAAATCGTGATAATCAATATAAAGAGGCATAAACCAGCAAGGGTTAGAGACTTGATACCTACGAGCAATGAAGTTAATACTTTTGAAGCTGGCTTTGGTTTCCATGCGACATAAGCCAGAATAATTTTGCGAAAATCAAAGCAATACAAAGACAAAAACTTCTCAAATAATGCAAAAAAAAGACACGCTCTGGTCCAAGTGTTGTGCATCAGGCAGCGCGTTACCTTATTTATGGAGCGCAGCAAGCTCTAGCGTTTTATTCGCCACGCTGGAGTTGTCATTACCCGATTACTTCCGAATTATCGTGCGAAAATTTATCTTGGCCATGAGCCCCATAATTTAACACGCAACGAAGATGCCAATCCAAGTCAGATCAATGGTTCCGGATCCCCTCAAAAAGCTATATCGAAATCTTCAAAGTACGGCCTTAAATTATCGTGAGAGGAAGATTCTTGATCAGCGACTTAGTCGCGGATGGCGGGATGTGATCAGGAACATTACGTTGTGCACCATTCCGAATTCCATTGAGGGAGGATATGCTTTATTTAAGATACTTGTTGTTCTTGGGATTAAGCCACGGCAATTTAACCCCTGGATAACTTACGATTTCATATTCAATTGGCAGGATTTGACTTTTGATCGCTATGATACGCTGGAGTATCTCCAGGCTTCGTATAATTACACAGGACTTCAACTCGGAAGAACGCTTAATATGAAGTGTACTGATATCAGTAAACGAAAAATGGAGTCATTGAATCTTGAGGTGTTCGGATATCCGCTTGGGATTAATCCGACCTCCTATACAGGGAAAGCATGTGCAAAGGCTGATAAAAACAACGCTCATGATGGAATGATCGTGGACTGCCCGATACGACCTGAACAATTAGATGAATCAAAGGTGTATAGCATCGTTGTAAATAATGTGGATGGCGATTTTGTAATCGACTTCCGGGTCCCGTTCATCGGCGGAATTACCGATTTCTTTTACGAAAAAAGGAGGAACGTGGTAACACGATTTAGCAATACTAACGATGTTACGTTCATTCGAAAAACAAATGATTTTTTCAACCCGGAGGAGATCCAATCTCTTACTGATTTTTGTAAACGCCTTGGCCTTGATTACGGTGAGTTGGATGTCCTCAGGGACAAAGATACGGGGAGGATTTATGTAGTGGATGTCGCGAAGACTCCTGCCGGACCGCCGAATGCCCTGAGCCGGCCGGACGCCAGATTGGCGGCTACCTATATGGCTGAAGCGTTCGCAATCAATATTCTCAAAATTCATTCTGCTAAATAGCTGGTTCAAGGGTTGCGCGCCGGCACGTGCACCGGCTCACTCGGACCTTAAGTTGTGCGAAATGTTTTTCGACAAGTCTTCCGTAAAGCAAAGTTCATCACCAATGCCTATTTTAGGACTCAAATTGTTACAGAGATTAGGAGACAGCGTCACCAATGTTAATTCGCAAGAACACCAAATCATTTAAAACGATCCTTGAAATCGTGACGGCGTGCCAGAGCAGGTCGGATCGCGAAAAACTGATTCGGCTTTACATCACAAAGGCTGGGCATACCATCAAGGACAGAATTAGTGTTGAAGGAATTCAAGGAGATGCGGAAGTTTTTTATGAGTTGAGTTACCAAACCGTACAGACTTACCTCAGTTCGTCCAATCATCAGCTACATCAAAGTGATGAAATAGGGGGCATCTATTTCTTTCGGAGCACATCAAACAAAGTGTGGGATGAAGTGCCATTTGAGTTTGACGAAGCTGTAAAGAAAGAATTCGCATCACTTCCGGAACTGCCAGTGGTCAGAAAGAAAGGAAAGACGGAAAAATTTGTACTTCCTGTTTCCAAAACAAAACACGAATCAAAAGGTAAAAAGGAAAAGACTCCGGTAATTAAGCCAGTCACCAAAGTTTCGGATGATGAACCGACACAACCTAACTACAAGCTTAAGCGCAAAATACAGTTTACTGACCTGGATAAGGTAATATTCAGGCAACCAAAATTGAGTAAAAAAGATGTTCTTGATTATTACAATAAGGTCGCTGACTATATACTGCCCCATCTGAAAGATCGTGTCCTCTCAGCCCGCTTTCATTCTGAAAGGGGAGAAAGAAACGGAGCGTTGACGTCAGAGGATTTGTTTGACGATAAGTCGAGTGCCACGCCTGAATGGCTTCAATCCGCGGCTTTTTCTATAGGGAAGACAAAAAAGCAAATACTCCTATGTAGTGACAGGGACCATCTATTATTCTATGCGGAGACGGAGTGTATTGAGTTTGGTTCTGGGCTTTCGCGGATGAAGTCAATCGATACACCGGATTATATGGTAATTGCCATTGATTCTCGCGACCGTGAGCTGACGAAAGTTAAAGAAGTCGCGTTAGCAACTAAGGAAATACTAACTGGTTTGCAGTTGCCATCCTTTGTTAAGACAGATGGAATGACCGCGTTGCATATTTATATTCCTCTCGATACGAAAGGAAAGTTTGAAACAAGTAAGAATGCAGGTGAGTACATCTGTAAACTTATTCGGTTGAAACTCCCTGACATAACGGCTATGGAGGGATCCGATGACGACTATGGAAAGGTATATTTGAATTTTTCGTTGAATGAAAAGGGAAAAAGTGTAATTGCCCCTTATTCGTTGTTACCAGGGCAGTCGGCGGTAGTAGCTACACCGTTGCGTTGGGATGAAATAGACGATAAGCTACGGCCAGACGATTTCAATCCCGAAGTGATTCTACAAAGGCTAAAGAAGGAAGGTGATCCGTTCGAGGATCTTTTTAGAAAAAAGGTGAGTGCAGATGCTTTGTTGGACAGGCTAGAAGAAAATTATTCATTCCTGTTTTGATGCTGTCCTTTCCCTCCTCCGCCAAGCACTGTCATCCAGAGCGATTACATCGTTGTCATACGACTGCGCCATTGGAATGGGTTTTGCGAATTCGCTAGCTACCGTTGAACTTTCACGCGAAGGAACTTTCGGAACATTGGACAACGATGCAAACAACAAAAGCCGTTTCTTACGTTAAGCAGGTCCTTCGCGGCCAAGCGAAGAAATCGTTAGTAAGCTTGTGCTTCCATTTCTTGTGAGCAAGACTTAATAAATTCAGAAGACGCTCTGGATGACATTCGCGAGGGGGTGGTCTTTATTTTGTCCGTCTTCCTCCTCTAGCACTGTCATCCAGAGCGATTACATCGTTGTCAAGCAACTGCGTCACTGGAATGGGTTTTGCGAATTGGATAACTACTGAAGAACTTTCACGCGAAGGAACTGTCGGAACCAATTTCAATCGACAGATTCTGGATTCAATTAAAAAAAACAGTACATTAAAGTAATGAAACCTGGGCGATCATTATTTCAGAAAAGATTTATTATATCTTGTCTCGCCTTCCTTGTCGCTCCGTGGCCATTCACTTCTACTAAGATAATTGATCTGAATTACCATCCTGCTGCCTTTCGAAATTAAAAATGACAGGGACTAAAAAAAGCATAGCTCCGATTCTCATCTTAATTGCTTGTCTGGCAATGTTGAATTCCACTGCACAGGTACGCAATGCCAAACCAGAGCAATACAGGGTGGTTAACCTGACTATGAAGCAAGGGCTGCCTGTGGGAGTTTACAATTCGATGATAAAAGATGTATTTGGATTTTTATGGGTAGGGGGCCCTGGACTTTTTCGTTTTGACGGAACAAATATGAAGAGATATGTCCCTGATAAAAACAGACCCGGGGCAATTAATACAGACGATGTTTTTTCCTTCGTCGAAGATAGTCTCAACAATATCTGGATGGGGACCAGGAACGGGTTGTCCAGGTACGATATAAACGGAGATACGTTCACAAACTTTGCTTCTGGTGTTGACTCCAGTACTGTTCAAAACCACGTAATGGCTGGTGGCGTTGTTCCATTCTGGACCACCAGCACCCATGTGTACTGTTTCGAGGTTTTGTCTCAACATATTGTGACCTATGACATTCGTTCTTTTGAAAAAACGATCCTATATGAACCAGGGGAGTCCGATAAATTAAAAATTGATGGCATCTCAATCCACTCAATAATTCTGGATACACGATCGAAAAGTATTTGGATGTTTCACCACGATGCTTCTAATCCAGGTATACTGCAGATTTCTTTAAATGACTCAAAAAAGCAGGTATATACCTGGCCGTGCCTTGGAAACGACACAGGACACAGACACAATGCTGAGGCGATGGTGATGGACCCGAAAAGAAATTCAATCTGGATCAATAGCGGTGACGGGCTCGTTGAATTTTCACTTGTTAATAAGCAGTTTCGTCATATTGATGCATTTGATGAATTGAGGACCCTGAAGGATTATGATCGCCTTGTTGGAATTGACATGGATCAAAAAGGAAACATCCTGATGGCTACACAACCAAATGGAATTCTTGTTTACGAGCCCGTCACTAATGTGTTAAAGCCAGTGCTTTCTGATCCGGAACAACAACAAAGGGTAGGGCAGAACAATCTCTCAATATATTGCGACCGGGATGGATTAATTTGGATATCAGACTACATGGGCGCAGGCATCTTTGAACTCTTGCCCATTAGTCCTAGCGTTAAGCGTTATGCCGGCAATCCTAACATACGGGATTCTTTGAGTAACGGACGGATCTATAATATTGTCCAGGGGACACAAGGCAAAGTCTGGTTAGGAACAGCAGACGGTTTGAATATTTTCGATCCACGTACTGAAAAATTTGAAGTGTTGCGTGAAAAA
>DATHIE010000573.1:0-11160 GCA_035316905.1 Chryseolinea sp.
GTGACGGTATATGCCGGTTCTCCAATCGCGTCCGTATCCAGACCTCGCGCGGTAATCAATGTCCATGACAGTGTATCCGCGGTCCGTCAACAGATTATGAAACATATATTCCCTGAAGTAGGTACTCCACCATTTGTGCGCATTCTGAAGATATCCTGCGCCGTGCACGAAGATCACCGCCGCCCCATTGGGAGCCTGTGGCTTATACAAACGAGCATATACGTTGCTGTTATCGCGGGCCTGGAAGGTTATCACTTCGGGATCGCGCCACTGATAACTTTTGAATTCTTCGCTTAACGAGTAAGTCACCTGCCGCATTTTGCCACCGGATTTATTCTCCATAAGATATAATTCCCATGGCTTGTTGGAGTAAGAGTAACGCAGTGCTATCATCTTTTCATCTGGCGATAACACAAACTCGTGTGCGCCCGACATTGTAGTCAGGCGTTCTGCTTTTCCTCCATTTACTGGAACACGATAGAGATGTTTTTCACCGGGATGTACTTCGTTGGTGATGAGATAAAAAAATTGCTTGCTCTTCGGAAGAGTCACGTGTTGTACTTCGAACTTGCCCGCGGTTATCGATTGTTTTGTTTTCGATTCAACATCTAACGTATAAAGATGTGAGTAACCCGTCTCTTCGGAGGTAAACCAGATGTGCTTATTGTCACCCAACCAACCTAACGCAGGATTTCCGAAACCGCCGTTTAGCGGACTTCCAACCCAGGCGTCGTCATGCTCTCGATACAACAGAGACAACTTTTGTGTTGCCACATCGAGCTTCATGATCCAACGATCTTTGTAATCAAGCGAGTAAATACTCACCACGCATTGAGATCCATCGTCCGACCAGATCAGCGGTCCATAGTTTACGCTACGCTGCTTCTGCTTCTTGCTTATCTTGGGGTAGTCATTTAGAAAACTGAGAGAGTCCGTTATGCCGGGTATATTATCTGCTAGTACCTGGATTGTTGTATCACGGGCGATGTCATATACATATAGATCTGTTGCACTTAATGGGGCGCCAACTTTTGTACGTGCTGAAATGTCTTCTGTAAAGCCGGATGATGTCACATAATTGGGAACAATCGTCCCCTTGGCATTCGAATTTCTGGAAAGATTATAGCTGATGAATTTTTCATTTGGACTTACCTGAAGCAGCTCCACGATCTTATCATCAACATAGATCTCTTTTGGACGCAAAGATTGTTGAGCTTTTTGAATTTTCTTTTTCTCTTGTTGTTTGGCGTCGCGTTCCTTTAATACTTCAAAGTAGGCAAGTTGGTCTTTCTTAAGCCATAGTTCTTGCTCGGTAGCAGTAGCTGTAATCTTTTTTCCACTTCGAAAATCGGTGAGTTGTGAAACACTTCCGCTTTCAATCTCCCAGCTGTATACGTTTTGACGCGCACTGAATATTAATTTTTTGTCATCTCCTGAAAAGTAGGGAGCCAGCTCGCGCTCCACCGTGTTAGTTATTTGGCGCGTTAATTTTGAATTGGGGTCATACAAATAGATGTCGCCATTTTTTTCATAGGTGCACTTTGTGTGTGTTTTGTTATACCGGAAATTTTGACTGGGCAGATTTTTACGTTCTGTATGATTGACTTTTCTGGGGGTCAGGTTTTGAAGAGTAATTGAAAAGAGAGAGTCACTAACGTAATTTTCGGGATTCCAATTGAAGAAAAGAGTCTTACTTTCGGGTGACCAGTTGATCATGCTTGGTGAGGTACCAATCCATTTGGGATCTCGCATGATCTTTTCCACCGTAAGTTGACCAAGTGAAGATTGTCCGTACACAACGAAAACAAAACATGATAAAAGCGCCAATAGACAAAATCGATTCATGTTACCGTAATTATTTTTGACAATATAATCGAATTGAAATGTTTGACATTTGAATTTTACACGAAATGAACCAACCTAACATCCGACCCCTCGTGCTTGCCGATAATGCTCAAATAGCGGTGATCATACGAACCGTAATGCCAGAATTTGGCGCCAACGGAGCAGGTTTTGCGATACATGATCGAGAAGTAGACGACATGTTTAACGCCTATTCCGGGCCTCGTAGCAGCTACTTTGTCTGCGAAATTGACGGCAGGATAATCGGCGGCGGCGGCATTGCACCGTTGCTAGGTGGTGATGAGAATACTTGCGAGCTGAAAAAAATGTATTTCTTACCAGAAGGCAGAGGCAAAGGATTAGGACAAAAAGTTCTGCAGAAGTGTATAGTGGCAGCGGGGGAAAAAGGGTACCGCTATTGCTACCTCGAGACATTTAATACGATGCAGGACGCAATGAAGCTGTATGCGAAGAACGGTTTCATAAAAATACCCGGTGCTTTAGGAAACACCGGGCATTTTGCATGCGATACTTTTTATCAACTGGAATTGAGCAACGTGATGGTTGCCAAAAAGGACTAGTGTAGCAACAAATTTATTCTGCATCAATCTTGATCGTGACCCTTCATCAATTTGATGATTAATGCAGGTCACAAAGGCCACGAAGAACCACGAAGCCCACAACGCATTTCTCTTTGTGATCGTTGTGCAAACTTAGTGTCCATCGTGACCCTGCATTTTATTTCGCGGTGTTACTGCAAATGCATGTTGCGAAAATTCCGTGTTTGAATACCAGTCTATTTCACGGGCAATGCTTCGCTGCGCATGTTCATGTAATCAAGCGTAACATTCAGCATCGCTTTCAGTCCGACAATCATTCCACGTTCATCGATCATAAAATCGGGAGTATGGTGCGAAGGAACTTTGTTAGGATCTTGATCAGGTGGCATAGCTCCAACAAAGAAAAACAGGCCAGGTACATTCTGCTGAAAGACACCAAAGTCTTCAGATCCCGTCACTGCATTGATCTCTATTACGTTCGTAGAACCCGCTGCCTTCTGTAGACTAGGAATCATTTTTTTTGTGAGAGCTATGTTGTTAAATGTTATGGGTGTCTTGTTGACAATAGTAACTTCCGCGGTTGCGCCGGCACTTTCCGCAATTTTAGTTGCCGTCAGTTTGATCTTGTCGTGGATCTTTTGTCGCATGTCATTGTCAAGCGTGCGAATAGTACCAGCCATAAACGCTTCTTCCGGAATGATATTCTCACGCACACCCGCCTGTATTCTTCCCACAGAAATCACAGCGGCCTCCTTGGTCAGCTCTGTTTGACGACTTACAATAGTCTGGAGTCCGTTGATGATCTGCGCACTTACTACAATCGGGTCTACACCCATCCAGGGAGCAGCGCCATGCGATTGTTTTCCTTTCACCTTGATAGTGAACCAATCGGACGCAGCCATCATACCTGCGGGTTTGTATAAAATCCTTCCGAGAGGAGTGATAGATTGTATGTGCATGCCGAAAATCACGTCCACCTTAGGATTGTCAAGCGCACCTTCTTTGACCATTAATCCGGCACCACCCTCCTCTCCTTCAGGTGGTCCTTCTTCAGCAGGTTGGAAGATGAACTTCACTGTACCTTTGAGATCATTCTTATTCTTTGAAAGTATCTCGGCAACAGCCATCAGGATTGCGACATGTGTATCGTGACCACAAGCGTGCATAATGCCAGTTTCCTGGCCGTTAAATACCGTTTTTTCTTTTGATGCAAATAGTAATGAATTACGTTCGGTTACAGGCAGCGCGTCCATATCCGCCCTTAGCGCAATCACAGGTCCGGGTTTACCAGTCTTCAGCAATCCAACGACTCCGGTTTTGGCTACGCCCGTTTGAACCTCAATTCCTAATTTCTTTAAGTGCTCAGCGACGAATGCAGCGGTCTTAACTTCATTATTAGATAATTCGGGATATTGATGGAAATGTCTGCGCCACTCGATGACACGCGACTCGATTTCCTTTGCCTGCTGATCGACTTTAGCTTGTAGCTTTGAATTCATTTGCGCAAAGCAGTTGCCAGTCAAAACCAAAACAACAGTCACTAAAAAAAATTTTCTCATAAGGAGGTATTGGTTTTCATGTCTTAATGTACAAACAAATAGTCAAGGGTCAAGTTGGTTAATGCACGGACGCCGGTAATCAATGCTTTTTCATCAATCAAAAAATCAGCCGTGTGATGTACTGGTTGCCTCTCGAGCTTTATATCAGGTCTCGCACCAAGGAAGAAAAAGAACGCAGGTATCTTTTGTTGATAAAATGAAAAATCCTCAGCCATGGTCACGGGCTGGGTAACTACAACATTATCTTTTCCAGCAGTTCTTATAAGACTTGGTACAGAAAGTTCTGTGAGGTGCCGATCATTTATTGTCGCGGGGTACATTAGTTGAACATCAACTTCTGCTTTTGCTCCTGAACTTTCGGCGATCTTAGTCGCGGTGCGCGTGATTTGTTCATGTAGTCTTTTTTGTACTGCTGTATCAAAAGTGCGTATTGTTCCTTCCAGCAATGCTTCTTCGGGAATGATATTCCTCCGTACTCCGGCGTGTATGGTTCCAATAGTAACGACTGCAGCTCCTGCGGTGAGATCCGTTTGTCTGCTCACTATAGTTTGTAATGCGTTTATGATCTGGCTTGACACAACGATTGGATCAATACTTTCCCAAGGTGCCGCGCCGTGAGCGCCAATGCCAGTTACTTTGATGTTAACACCGTCTACTGCGGCCATTAGCCCACCCGTTCGATAAGAGAGCTGACCTGAAGGTAACAAAGCCTGAATGTGCAATCCGAACATCACATCTACAACAGGGTTGTTTAATACACCTTCTTTGATCATCAGTGCTGCGCCACCCTCTTCGCCAAATGGTGCCCCCTCCTCAGCCGGTTGAAAGATGAATTTCACGGTGCCTTTCAATTCGTCTCTATGCTTTGAAAGTATTTCAGCTACTCCCAAAAGAATAGCCATATGACCGTCGTGACCACAGGCATGCATTACACCGGTTTCCTTGCCTGCGTACATCGTTTTTTCCTTCGATGCAAAGTCCAGGGTGCTTCGTTCTGTCACAGGCAGTGCGTCTATATCGGCCCGGAGACCAACCACCGGGCCGGGTTTTGCCCCTTTAAGAATTGCTACAACACCCGTCTTGGCAACTGGATATTGTACTTCGAGTCCAAATGATTTCAAATACGCTGCAATCTTGGCCCCGGTGTTGAACTCCCTATTTGAGAGTTCGGGAAACTGGTGGAAGAGTCGTCTCCACTCAATTATCTTGCTTTCCAGTTGTCGCGTATCTGCATCAATTTTTGTCTGCAACTTTGCATTTACCTGAGCAAGGGATGAAGCTGAAACTAAAACGAGTGCAATACCCAGACAGAATTTATTCATAGCTTTGGCTAATTTGAATGCCGTGATTTTTGAGCGCGAACAAGATAGAGATTAAAGCGAGCCAGACAAACCGCAAACATATGGAGTGGCTGAAAATATTCGGGAGTGAAGAAGAGGCGCGAGCAAAGATCAAAGAAAATATTCCTCAACTGGTCATCGCGAGAAATAAACGTATTTGTCTCGCGTTACACCAGGGTGTATTTTACGCGGTGCAGGATTCATGTACTCATAGCGGCGAGTCGTTGAGTAAAGGAAAAGTAAATTATCTTGGGGAGATAATATGCCCATGGCATAACTACCGATTTCAGCTGAGTACAGGTACAGCGTGTGATTCTTCCTGTCACGATCTGGTAACTTATCCAATAAGATCAGATCAGTCAGGCTTTTTTATTGGACTATGAATAAAGTGAAGACATTTTTTAGGAACATACAACGGTTGTTACATAACATAGCGCTGAGTTTGTTGCTGGCTGCATTAACGTGCAATGCAACGAAGGCTCAATTTTCTCCCGACGAAAAAACATGGCTCGAGCAGCTGAACCTTCAGGGCGGCCTTCCGGAAAAATTACTGAGCACCCGTACCGTTGTCTTTTATGACTACACACTGACGGAAAAGGAGATTCTGAATATGCAACAATCCTTGCAAAAAACCGGCGTCGATGCAGTTGCGTATTTCGAATTGGATATGTTAATGGCAGGAATGGATGTGACGAAAGCGTTTGGCGACTATCTGAACAAAAGAGAGGTCACTAACCTTTTGTTTGTTCATAAAAGTGAAGAAGTTTTCAGGATAATTATTACCGCATATAACGGAAAGGAAACAGTGATCGACAAGCAACAACCTGCCTGGTCACGTAGTAATAACAATTTTAACGAGGCCTTGAAAGAATTGTACCGGGCGTCCTCTTCACAAAGGAAACAAAACCTTCTTATAAATGAGATGCCGGAAACCGGGCTGAAAATAAATCCGATCCTTGGCAATCGAAATGAATTCTATGCGATTGATTTAAAGGTCGACCCATTGGCTGTTCCAAAAACAGGCGATGTAGCTATCGACAAGGAACTGGAGGAGATATTCAAAATGTATTATCCCCTGAAGTACAAAATGACGGAACCAGGAACACCTGAGAAAGAATTGAGAAAGCAGGGAAGCCTCTATGTTGTTTGTTTTGTTCGCACGCGGGGCGTGGTTGCAAAAGATCTCCTGGGCTATGATACGAGCAAGTCAGAAAGTGCACTGGTTTCGGTCACGTATCCGGATAACCAACAACAGCTCAAGAACATTGGATCAAACACTCCGGTATATAAGTTCTATTTCAAGCACATTGATTCTGGCAATGTATTTTTTGGAACGAAATGGGACGCGGATCTCACCTGGCAACAAGCGTTGATCAATCAAATCAAAGGAATGAAAGCGGAGTTAAGGTTGAACTGACGCTTCCTCTAAAAAAAACATAAAAAAGCAATCGTTTCTCTTTCCTCCTGACATAGGGTTGACACCCCGCTATCGTTGATTTACAGCGTGAAGAACCCACACGAGTAAAGGCATGGCAGAACTCCTCAAACACATGTACAACCCGCAATTCTTTGAACGCCTAAATGCGGTGTTAGTTGAAACAGTTCCCTTGTTTGATGAAAGGCAGTTTATTTTCAAAATCTTTGATCGAACCTGGCCGGATTTAGAACTGAAGCAGCGGACCAGACAGGTCACGATAGCCTTACACGAATTTATGCCGGGGGAATTTCCCAAAGCAGTGAAAATAATTACCTCAATTTCAAGATTGCTGCGGAGTCGTGACGAAAAAGAACAATCCTATCCATTTATCTTTTTGCCAGACTACATTGAGTTGTACGGTCTCGAAAATTTCGACGAGTCCATGAGAGCGATCGAAGAGGTCACAAAGCTAGTAAGCGCAGAGTTCGCCATCCGCCGATTCATACTTAAATATCCCGATGCGGCTATGAGACAACTGACGTTGTGGTCGAAGCACGAAGATCCCTCCGTGAGAAGGCTGGCATCAGAAGGCTGCCGTCCACGGCTACCTTGGTCCAAGGAACTCACCATGTTTCGCACAGATCCTTCTCCGATCTTGCCGATCTTAGAAAATCTGAAGACTGATCCATCCGAGTATGTGAGAAGAAGTGTGGCTAACAATCTTAATGACATTGCAAAAGACAATCCTTCACTTGTGATCAAAATGGCCAAGCGTTGGAAGAGCGATAGTCAGGAAACAAAATGGATCATCCGGCATGGGTGCAGAACACTCCTAAAAAAAGGAGTTGAACAGGTACTTCGGATGCACGGATTTAAGCCTGACCGACGATGCGCAGTGCAGGACCTCAACGTTTCAAAAACCGTGAAGGTTGGTGATTATTTGATGTTTGATTTTGATTTTCGCAATCTTGAAAAAAAGGCCGAACAATTTCGGATTGAATACATTGTCCACTATCTAACTTCCACAGGTAAAATTTCACCCAAAGTCTTTAAGATAGGTGAGTACAAAGTTGAAGCGGCATCTTCAATTTCAATTAGACGCAGACAATCATTCATAAATTTCACCACCCGAAAACACTATAGCGGAAAGCACACGCTCACGATTTTGGTAAATGGGAAACCGAAAGCCCGGCAAGACTTTGTGGTGGGGTAAGGAATCGTGAACGAAAACGATTGAATTTGTTATTTTTCCCCGCAAATGCTTTATATTCAAATGACATTTGAGGTCTGGCCCCACTCATAATTTTTTAATCTTATGCAACGGTTTCTTTCGCTGGTCAAGGGAAATATCATCTACGCGAGTATTTTCCTAATGATTGCCCTCACTATTCTCACCACCTTCTTTGCCTTCCGCAATCAACGTGTAATGCGAACCACCAATGAAGAAAGCAAGGAAGCAGAGACAATTTTGCGCAACATGGAGGACCTTTGGACAGGCATCAACCTGATGGACCTTGGGGTGCGTGGATATGCGCTCACAAAAAAGGAGGGATTGCAAGCGCCTTTTCTCCAGGCGTTGAGAGTGAATCCAGTATATCTCGATACGATAAGGACGTTGATGAACAAACAAGGTTTGTCAACGGCCAAGCTGGATGACTATGTGCGACTGAACAATGATTATATCCTGCTATGCAAACAAATGATTGAGCTTGTGAATCAAAGCAATTTGGTGGATTTCGTTTCATTGCTGGAGCAGGACAAAGGCCTGGCACTCTGGCAAGCGTACTCTGCATTTACGACTGACCTTGTTCAAGTAGAAAATAAGATCATAGCTGATTCGAAGCAACGATACGCGGCTGCCGTCCGGGGCAATACGATATTGCAGGTCTTGCTGTTTCTCATCATGGTGCCTTCGTTGTATTTGATCTTTTACCGGATAAGAAAGCAACAAGCGAATACGCGAAACCTCCTGCTCAATCTTGAGCAAAACAACCGGAAGTACGTTTTCGACCCGGGCACAGACGTTGTTGAAGACCTCGGTGCGATCATGAACACGTCGATTGCAAATTTAAAGAAGGCCGCGGCTTTCATCGGGAAAATAACACGTGGCGAATATGATGCCACATGGCCCGACATGGACGAAAAGAATGCGACTCTTAACCAGCAGAACTTGTCGGGGACGTTGGTTAACATGAGAGATCAAATGAAACGCATAAAGGAAGAAGACGAAAACAGAATATGGGTTACGGAAGGCCTCACAAAGTTCACGGAGATCACACGTCAACACCAGGATAATGTAATTGCTTTGTGCGAACACTCGATACGGTTTATAACCAAATATATGGAGGGCCAACAGGGCGGAGTATTTTTATTGCAGGAGCAGGATGAAGAGCAGTATTTGGAACTATTGGCGTGTTACGCATTTGATAAGAGGAAATTTGTTGAGAAAAGAATTGATATCGGCGAAGGTCTGATCGGTCAGGCGTTTCTGGAACGCAGCACCGTCGTTTTGAAAGATGTACCTAGTGGGTATACTCACATCACATCTGGTCTGGGAGAAGCGACGCCGAACAATGTGCTGATCGTTCCAATGATATACAATGAGAAAACTGAAGGTGTTGTAGAAATTGCAGGTTTCGAAGAATGGAAAGAGCACCAACGGCACTTTATGGATAAGGCCACCGAGTATATGGCTGCGGCCCTGTCTTCGGTCAGGTCAACTCAAAAGATGAAACTTGTGGTTGAGCAGATGCAGGTGCAGACGGAACAGCTTCATGCACAAGAGGAGGAAATGAGGCAGAACATGGAGGAGCTGGCGGCCACTAATGAGGAGATGAAACGCAAGGAAGCGGAGTATCTCAAAAAGTACGTTGTCTAAAATCGTACCTCTACATAAAATAAAAAGGGGCAGCTTCTTAAGGCTGCCCCTTTGTTTACTTGGCTATTAAATTTATTTGATAAGGTTATAAGAGAGTCCACCCGTGTACAATCCCGCTGTTCGGTCGGCCGCATAAAATTCCCTTGAGTCGGAATTAAGAAGGTTCCTTCCGCTGACGAACACATTCAGGTTCTTGACGAGTTCGTAGGATACTTTCGCATTAAGCATAAACTTGGATTGGATCTGGCCGTATCCGTACTGCGGAGTAGACGTATCGTTGGAATCGTAAGAACCGTCGTATTGCGTCTGCTTTCCGAAGTAATAAGAACTTAAGTTGATGTTCAACTTGTTTGTTGGGCGATAGTTAAAATAGAAACCGCCAAAAGAACCAGGTGTGTATTTATGCGTGCTGTTGCTGTATGTCACAGTTGGATATGGAGGACTCGGTAATGATGGATCTAAGTACAATGTAGCAAGGTCTTCAGTCTCAGTCTTCTGAATTGTAACGAATGGCTTGAATTGAATCTTGTCATTCGGAACGAAATTCAGGGAGATTGTTGTTCCGATTTGTTTTGCTGTGGTTGGAACATTAGAGAACTGCTGAGGGCCGGACGTCTGAACTATGGCCGTAAGATTCTTGCCCGATTGTTGGAAAACATCAATATCTAATTGCAATTGATTCGTAAGCTGAGCTCTATATCCCAATTCGATCATGTCGAGAGTGAACAATTTGAGGTTGGTATTTCCAATTTGGCCGCCTCCAATGTTCAAAAAGTTATAACCGATAAAAGAACCGCTGTTTGATCTTGTAGTCGCAGCGCGAACAAGGTTCTTTGCATTCAGTTTGTAGGTGGTAGCAAATTCATAAGCAAGATAAGCATCATCAGGATCAGAGAATTTATCGAGGCGAAGGCCCCCTAATACGCGAAGCTTCTTTGTGAAATTGAGATCTGCTCTCAAATAGCCAGCTGTCGTGGAGATGGTATTTTCGCTGTTGAATAGTCCAATCACGCCCATGTCGGGATTAATGTAATCGCGGTCGTCAAAAGTTACAGTTTGGTAGCTTACCCCAGGAGTTATTGTGTAGTTAGCTCCAAGCTTTATATTGTATTCGGCAACCACATCCCCTACGTTAAAGTCGTATTCAGAATATGGAACATTGAAACGGTCGTCAATATTATGACCTTTCAGATAAGATGCTCTGATGTTCAGATCGTGAATTTTTGCGCTCAGATTCGCAGAAGAATTGTCTGTCAGTCCGTCGATTAGTGGATTTGAAATCCAAATCTTTTGGAACGATGCCTCCTGATGGGTAAGCGTAAGATCAAATGAGATTTTCTCCGCCGCTTTGTAATTCAAATACCCATTTACGCCCCATTTATTCAACGCTCTGCCGGGATCCGGATATTGTTTGCTGCGTGTTGAAGGGTCAGAGATCAACTGTTCCAGGGGAATATAGCTTCCCATGCCTTCGTTGTAGTACTCGCTATCCACTCTGTTTCTGTTCTGGAAATTGCCAGAGACAATCACGCTGAATTTATCGCCTAATTTTTTTCCAACGCTT
>DATHIE010000574.1:0-2261 GCA_035316905.1 Chryseolinea sp.
CCTCGTCGGACGGAACCTGGCTGTATGGACCGATTTACCAGAGGTTGATCCTGATGGAGGAGAAGATAATCTTCAAACACCTTCTACCCGAAACTTGGGCTTCAATTTGAATTTCTCTTTCTAAAGACAGACGACGATGAAGACATTAAAAATATTATTGATTGCAGGCATTCTGGTTGTTGCCAACGCCTGTAAAGACTTTGAAGAATTGCAACTCGACCCGAACCGGCCCGTGCAAGCCGCACCTGGTCTTCTCCTTACGGGAATTGAAACAACTCTATTCGATGTTGTCAGAGGTAAGGAAGGAGCGATGTTGGCATCTCGCATGATCGTGTTTACGGATGGTTCTGCCGCCGAGCAATACTACTCATGGCAAAGGAATAACTTCGACGGTTATAACATTCTCCGGCAGATATCCAAGATGGACGAAGAAGCAGAACGGACGGAGCAGGAAAATTATAAATCGCTGGCGTTATTCTTAAAATCTGTCGCCATCATTGAAATTACCAGGTACTTCGGCGACGTACCCTATAGTCAGGCTGTACAGGCACCGGATGATGTATTCAAACCTGGTTATGATCTGCAACAGAACATCTATGCTCAAG
The DNA here is from genome assembly GCA_035316905.1 of Chryseolinea sp. Taxonomy (GTDB): domain Bacteria; phylum Bacteroidota; class Bacteroidia; order Cytophagales; family Cyclobacteriaceae; genus Chryseolinea. Next base: position 606 of record DATHIE010000574.1, read on the forward strand.
TGCTTACAGACCTTGAACAAGCCAATGCAACATTGGATTTGGACAAAGGTCCGATTGCTGGTGATGTGATCTTTAACGGGGATATTCAGAAGTGGAAAAAATTAATCAATTCTTACACGCTCCGCGTTCTCATGAGCCTATCGTTAAAACCCGGGAATACTTCACTTAATATCAAGAACCGCTTTAAGGCAATTACTGACGATCCAGCAGGTCATCCCATTTTTACTTCGAACGATGACAATGCTGCGCTGGTCTACGATGACAAAGTGAATACGCGTTATCCTTACCTGAACAGTAACAACTTCAAGACAGCCTATTATATGGAAGAATCGTTTGTGAATCTTCTGAAGGATAGGGAGGACCCGCGGTTGTTTACCTTCGCCGATCCCACACCTGACGGCAGTGCACTGCCAGAAACAGATTTTGATGCTTATGGCGGATTGGATGGAAGTGCACCTTTAGCCACTAATACGAACAGACTCGTGGATGGCGAAGCATCGCGCGTAGATGAAAGATACTACAGCGATCCCGTAAATGAGCCAAGCGTGCTCATAGGTTATGCCGAGTTGGAGTTCACGCTGGCGGAAGCATCAGCCCGCGGATGGATAGCAGACGATCCCGAGGAACATTATAATAATGGAATCAGGGCATCGATGGACTTTTATAACGTCAGCTCTGCTGATCAGGATGATTACCTGGCGCACCCTGACGTCGCCTATTCGGCCGCCGATGGAATCGAGATGATCGTTACGCAGAAATACATCAACTTCTTTTTGAATGGAGGATGGGAGCCTTTTCATAACCAGCTGCGCACCGGCTTCCCAGAGTTTAGTGTAGATGGCGGAGGAGTCTTGAACGACGAACAAATTCCAAAACGATGGATGTACCCCACGTTGGAGCTCCAGCTCAATGAAGATAATGTTCTTGATGCTATTGATCGTCAATATGGGGACGATAATATCAACGGAGTGATGTGGTTGTTAAAACCAGAATAGCCAAACGACAATTACTATGAAGACAAAGTTAATAACAGCCATAATGATACTCGCAGGGGTAATATTCTCCTGCGACGACGAAGAAACGATACAGGATCCAATCTATGAGTTCATTGCCTTTGCAGGCGATGCGGAGGTTGGCGTTGGAGAAGCCACTAACAATGATGCAGGATATCCTCTGGTCGTTCAGTTATATGCTTTTGAGCCTAAAACTCAGGACATAACAGTGACGCTCGGTATTGCAGCAATAAATTCTAAAAAGGATGAAGACTTTACTGTAACTCCGTCCGACGTCGTAAAGATCAAAGCAGGCAAGCTCACATCGGATACGATTTGGGTAAAAACTATAAACAATGACGATGCGAACGAACTGGAGAGAACATTTGAAGTTGGTATTCAATCTACGACTCAACCGGATGCGAAAATAGGTCTTGGACTTACGGAACCCACAAAGGGCTCGATCAAATTCAAGATCCTCGATGACGAATGTAGTGGTGATCCAGTCTGCACGTTTAATCAGGCATTGACCAACACCATTGTCGATGAATCAGTTCCATGGACTGAAGAAAGACCGGCTGCGGCTGTCGTTGATAAGATTAATGGCACCATTACACTCACGGGAGACCTTATTGCCTACGGTCCGTTTGCAAATGCAACGCTT
>DATHIE010000575.1:0-3398 GCA_035316905.1 Chryseolinea sp.
TCTTCAAAGATTATGGTCGAATCATCCGTTACCAGAGAGAGGGGCTTGTCGCAAAAATGAAAACCAGTTACAGAAGGGAATGGACGATTTTGGTCTTATCAAAAGTGGTTTATCTCACTTATATTCTAATCATTCCCGTAATTGTATTACCATTTGCCTGGTATTGGATCTTTGCTGGATTCTTTCTCATGCATTTCATTTCCGGTTTTATTCTTGCTATTATTTTTCAACCTGCGCACGTAATTGACGGAACTGAATACCCGGATCCCGATCCTAATGGAAGACTTGAGAACAACTGGGCAATACATCAGCTTCGAACTACTACTAACTTTGCACAACGCAGTCGGATTTTCAGCTGGTATGTAGGAGGCCTCAATCTTCAGGTTGAACACCACCTTTTTCCCAACATCTGCCACGTGCATTACAAAAAGATTTCAGGCATTGTGAAATCAACGGCGGAAGAATTCAACGTCCCCTACAAGTCTTACAATACTTTTGGCCAGGCGCTTGTTGGGCACACTAAGCTATTAAGGAGATTAGGGAAACGTCCGGAGGGGCGAACTTATTGAAAGAGGTGCCATTGGGATTTCGGTAATCGGATTGAAGCACACACTTGATTCGGACGTGAATGTCCAATTTCCAACTCCCAATTTCGATAGAAGTACCATGACTACTTTCCTTTGCCATTCGCACACTCATTGGACATTGGGCGTTGGACATTTACCCTATCCGCGTGCAAGAGCTGCTGACTGAATCATTATAAAAAGCGTAAACCAACCTTACCTCCCCACCACACCTTTAGATTAAGATCGTTGGAATAAGTGTGATCGTACCTGATGTCGGGAGTATAGTCCGTGAACAATTCCGGATATGGAGTGTATGTTGCGTCCGTGACCTGGCCATTTAACGTTACGCCTATCGCTAATCCTATCTTTTTCGCAGGCTCAAATTCAAGCCCCACAAATACTTTATTCAAAAGGTTTATTGCCTCTATGTTGTCACCCTTAACAATTTGACTTGTAGTGATGTCAATATTGAGGTTAAGCCATCTTGTTAGGCGAGGCGCGGTTCCAATGCCATAACCAAATGTCCAGAATGTTTCATCTTGTTCGAAACTGCCTGGCTTGACTCCAGCAGTTAAAATGTTATAGAAGTGTGAAACACCTGTACGAAAGGCAAGGTTTGTATAAAAAATTTCATCTGCGGAAATCTCGATCTTGTGGTATCCCTTTAATACAAAGCTCATGAAACCCAACGGCACACCGTGGATGCTATCAGCAACATTCAAAAAGCCGATCTGTACACCTTTAATTTTCTTTGCATAATTGATAAGACCCGATACCTGAACGCCCGAGATCCTCTTTGCAGCCACATTGATTAAACCACCGATCTGGGCTCCATGAATTTCGTTTCCTACAAAATTGAAAATGCCTCCCGCCTGTGTCCCTTCGAAGTTCCTTCCCGCATAATTCATCATGCCTGCCACCTGGACTGGACCTCCATCTCCAGTTGCAAGATTAAAAAGGCCGGCGATATGAGGACCCTGCTGATCACCCATTGTGATATTGCCATGACCCGCTAGCTGGCTACCCATAGAGTTACCGTGAGTAACATTAACAAGGCCGGCGCCTGAGAACTTTTGACTTGAATTCCCGTTGAGATTGATTAATCCGGCAAACTGGGCCCCTTTCACCGAATCAAGATTCAAGTTCGCAAGGCCTGCAAACTGCATTGCCGATGCTTTACCTCCGACAGCATTAAAAATTCCTGCGAACTGAAATCCATCTACATCATCGCGGTCAATATTGAAAAGTCCGCCTATCTCCAGTTTGCGAACTCCTCTTGAATATCCACCGAATATGTTGAACGAGTAATCGTTGATCACATTTCCGCTCAAGTGATGATTAGTTCCCATATACGGGAAGAGTGACACTTGCGTGGTTCTGTAGATCGTATCGGTAATGTTATCGGTGTTGATTGGGTTAAGAGATAATACTTTGGTTTCCCAAAACCGTTTGACCTTCTCAGCTACGCTGTCAGCTATCGATTCGATTTTATCCTCGTCAATGCGAATTGGAATTTTCAGAAGGTTAGTGCGGCCCGGTTGGACGGCAACGATAGTGTCACTGTAGTTTTTCTTCTTCACAGCCAGCAAGAGGTCTGCCGGAGGTTTATCGACCTTGATTTGAAAATATCCGTACGCATCAGTTAAGGCTGATGAAAGTGAAACAGGATCATATACGCTCACATTCTTGAGTCGTGCACCAGTCGTTTCATCTACGACATAACCGCTGTATGTCTGACTATTAGCCGAGCTCGAAACCTGTCCCTTTGTTAGAATAATGTAGTTGCCCCTCGTTTTATATTGGACGGAGCCTTTGAACAATTCATCGAGGACTTCTCGAACAGTTGTTCCATTGAAAGAAGCGCTGACTATCCTGCTCGCGTCAATTACCGTAGGATTGTAAGAAAATGTAAAATTCCCTTGTTGTGAAATTTTATGCAATGCGACATCCATTTTTTCTGTTTCCAGCGTAATGCTGATCACCCGCTCAAGCAGCGGCACCTCCGCATATCCGTAAGTCGAAAACAGTATGGCCAATGCGAACTGAAATGCCACCGCGTGGATGGCCTTACCATTTTTGACGAGCTTACTGCTCACAGCCAGGACCCTCCAACATTATTTTACCATTAGATTCGCTGACAGAGAGCCCCAGTGTCTCGGCAACAATAGCTACTATTTCATTCTGACTTTCGTTATTAAATGAAACAGTAATGTGGCAGTTTCTGATGTTATCGCTGACAATAATTTCCTTGTCATAAACTCCGTTGAGGGCTTCGATAACTGAAGCGAGGTCTGAATCGCTGAAAGTAAAACGTCGGGTTTTGTAGGCCAACACGTTCTCTTCCGGCTGATCGATAGTAAATCTCTTTGTTGTCTTGTCATAGATACCCTTACCGTTGGCTCGCAAATAGACCCCCGAATCCGTATTGGTGAAAAACGCGACTTCACCGGATTCTACTGCAACTTCAACGGTGTTCGACTCAGGATATGCTTTTACATTAAACGAGGTTCCGATGTCCCTGATCATAACACCGTCGATATTCACTATAAATGTCTTCGTGGAATCGTGCTGAATATTGAAATAGGCTTCTCCCTTCAGTGTTACCGTATGCACTTTCTTCTTCTGATCAAATTCGTAAGCGAGCTGAGTTTGTTTGTTAAGCACAACACCGCTACCATCCGGCAACGTATCGGAAACTGTTCCCGTATTTGATTTGACCATAACGGAGCTGGGTCCTTCCGTTCTAGACACTCTATAAACAAACAGGCCCACACCCAATGCCATTACAACAGCGGCTGCTATTCTCCAGTTGAACTGAAAGGAATTTGTCGA
>DATHIE010000576.1:0-7239 GCA_035316905.1 Chryseolinea sp.
ATATGGTATATGGGTAGGTCGGGACGAATGATTGATGAACAATGATGGACGAACATTGCAATAATAAATATTCTCCTCCTGGAGGGGGCCGGGGGGTACCGCCTAAGCTTGGACAACGATTACTGATGAGTTTTCTACGCAATGACCTCGCAGAAGAAGTTCAAGGCGATCTGGAAGAAAAGTTTTTGGTGACGGTAAAAAATAAATCGCGTTTCCGTGCGCAACTTAATTACTGGTACCAGGTAATGAATTACCTGAGGCCTTTTGCGATTCGAAAAGCTAAGAATGTGTACATAAACGATTACGCTATGTTTCAAAGTTATTTTAAGATCGGTTGGAGGAACATTCTAAAGTATAAAACATTTTCATTCATTAATGTTTTCGGGCTTGCACTCGCTATGTCAGTCTGTATGTTGATAATTCTCATGTTAGGAGATCAAACGAGCTATGATAATTTTCATGAGAAGGCAGATCGGACCTATCGGGTACTTTCCAAAAGACTACAGTCAGTTAAACCAAATGCTTCGAGTCCTCACCCCTTAGCAGAGACATTAAAGAAAGAATACCAGATCGTCGAGGAAACTACAACCCTGACTCTCGGCGTTGGAGGAGACGCCATCTACAATCAGAAAAGTGCTGAAATGCGTGGCTTCTTTGCTGAACCGTCATTCTTCAACGTATTCGGTTATGAGTTGAAGTATGGCAATATGGAAACAGTACTGGACGAACCAGGTTCAATAGTAATAACGGACGAATTCGCCCGTCTGCTATTTGGTAATGAAGACGCAATAGGTAAAACTATTGAATTCGTCGATCGCGGCCTGGATATCATAGCTATGGGGAAAAAAGAATCACCTCCAGTGGATTTCGGCACTTATACTATAACTGGTGTTATCGCGGATGAGAACTATAAATCTCACTTGAAATTTGATGCTCTTGTGTCGTCATCATCGATGAGAGATTTGGTAGCTAGGGGGAAAATGGAGGATATCCAGATGGATTGGGCAACTTATTCAAGAGCTTTCACCTATGTTGTTTTAGCGCCCGGCAAGACTGAACAGGACCTTAGTGCTGTGTTGAATGATGTAGTGGCACACCACTACAAGGACATTGAGCATCTCAAAGGTTTTAGACTGCTTGAGCAAAAGTTAACCCGCATTACGCCTGGGATTTTTGTTGGTAATCCGACAACATTGAGTTTACCTATTCAAGCGTATTATTTTCTATCGATACTCGCTACAGTTATAATGCTGTCGGCATGTCTCAATTACATTTATCTGTCAACTGCGCGCGCCCTAACTCGGGCGAAAGAAATCGGTGTTCGCAAAGTGGTTGGCGCCTACAGAAGGTCTCTGATCTTCCAATTTCTCAGTGAATCTGTCCTTACCGCGTTTCTTTCCATGGTTATAGCGTGTGGGTTATTATTTTTGTTTCTTAAGTCAGCCTTTTTGAACCTGTGGGTCAATAGATACTTGCACTTCGACCTGCAGCCGAATATTCATGTGTTCCTATATTTTGTGGGATTTGCATTGATAGTTGGACTCCTCGCAGGCTGCTATCCTGCATTTTATTTATCAAGGTATCAACCAATCCTCGCGTTAAAGAATGCGGTGGCTGCTAATCCTGGAAGGTTCAGGCTTGGATTCAGGCGACTATTGAGCGGATCCCAGCTCATGATCTCGTTGTTTTTTATTACAACTTCAATTCTAGTCTTTAAACAGTTCAAACATTTCCTTCAATTTAATTATGACTTCAATGCAAAGAACATAGTTAATATTCCTGTGCAGGGAAATGCCTATCAATTATTGTCAACAGAGCTGTCCACAGTGCCCGGGATACAGCTGATCTCTGCATGTTCTTTCATTCCGGCGACAGGAATGGCTCATGGCGCCAACATCAGGAGGGCGGCAAGCGACGCTGAATTCATTCAATCTGAAATATTACAGGTCGATGAAAATTTCTTCGCTAATCTTGAACTGCGGTTATTTGCAGGAGAACCGCTATCTACGTTCGACCAATCATCCAATCGGTTTGTGGTGAATGAAGCGGCAGTGAAGGCGTTGGGCTACGAACAGCCATCTGATGTAATTGGGGAATTGCTAGACTACGGCGGATACGAAGTCAAGATAATTGGAGTTGTTAAGGACTTTCGTTTTCAAACACCGATGATGCAGGACAAAATTGGTCCGTTAATGTTGTGCAATCAGCCGGACAAGTTCAACTTCATAAATGCGAAAATCGATCCGAATCAACTGAATGTTACTTTGAAAGAATTGGAGTCTAAGTGGAGAACTATAGATCCCCATCATCCTTTTAAGTACAAAATATTTGAGGACGAATTGAACGAAACAAATCAATCGTTCGGTGATATGGTTGCGATAATAGGATACATTTCGTTTTTGGCTATTTCGATCGCATGTATGGGATTGTTGGGTATGACGATTTACGCTACTGAAAGGCGAACAAAAGAAATAGGCATCCGCAAGATTTTGGGGGCGACGGAACGTAACCTCACGCTACTACTCTCTAAACAGTTTCTGGTGTTGCTGTTGACGTCGGTTCTGATCTCAGCGCCGCTGACTTACTTAATCAATAATCTATGGCTTCAGAATTTCCCCAACAAGGTTGCCTTTGGTTTTGATATTTTGTTTTTGGGTGTCTTGTTTTTGATGGTGTTGGGACTATTCACAATATGTTCACAGACGTTCCGTGCCGCGAGGAAGAATCCTGTAAACGCATTAAAGATGGAGTAATTCATTTTTGTTTCAATGAAGATACCTGGTCCAACACCGCCCAAATATGCAAGGAAGATCCTGATAAGCTTCCTCCGCGATGATCTCGCAGAAGAAGTTCAAGGCGATCTGGAAGAAAAGTTTTTGGTGACAACAAAAAATAAATCGCGCCTCCGCGCGCAACTTAATTACTGGTACCAGGTAGTGCATTACCTGCGGCCATTTGCGATTCGAAAGACAAAAAATATTTACATAAACGATTACGCTATGTTTCAAAGTTATTTTAAGATCGGTTGGAGGAACATGAGGAGGAACGTGGGCTACACCTCCATCAATGTCGGCGGTCTTGCAGTCGGGATGGCAGTTGCTATCCTCAATGGCCTTTGGTTGTGGGATGAGCTCTCCTTTAACAAGTATTACGAGAACTATGACCGCATTGCTCAGGTAGGCATCCGCGGTGAGAATGAAGACGGGATATGGAGAGGAGTGACCGTGACTTATCCGATGGGAACGGTGCTTATTGAAAAATATCACGATCAGTTCAAACGAATCGTTAGGACGTCGTTTGGGGATGGCGGTTACGAAGGGATACTTTCTTCTGGAGATAAGAAGATATCAGCCGGAGGCCTTAGCGCGGACACGGAAGCGCCTGAGATGTTTACATTTAAAATGATCCATGGAACACGCGACGGATTAAAAGAAACACATTCCATCATGATTGCTGCTTCAGTTTCGAAAGCGTTGTTTGGCGACGATGATCCGATTAACAAGATCATCACAATTAACAATTCTGCCAATGTAACCGTGACCGGGGTATACGAGGATTTCCCTCTTAACACAAAATTCCATAAAGTTAAATACTTTACTACGTGGGGATTTTTTCTGCTAACCAACCCATGGATAGAAAAAAGTGGGCTGAATAACTGGCGTGAACACTCCTTCCATATTTATGTTGAAATATTGCCTGGTTCAAATTTTGAAGATGTAGCTGAACGCATAAGGAATATAATTCAAGTCGCTCCGGAAGATGTCGAAAAGGGTACGCGACATGCGCTTTTATTTCCGATGAACGAGTGGCATTTGTTTCCATTCGAGTCTGGAAGGGGAGCGGGTACAGACAAAGGTCCCATGCAAATGGTTTGGATGGTAGGCTCTATCGGTATGTTCGTCCTTCTGCTGGCTTGTGTAAATTTTATGAACTTGAGTACCGCGCGTTCTGAAAAGAGAGCGAAGGAAGTTGGTATTAGAAAGACTATCGGCTCGTTAAGGAGACATTTGATCCACCAGTTCTTCAGTGAATCCTATATTGTCGTCTTATCTGCATTTGTATTTTCAATATTACTAGTAGCCCTGGCGTTACCCTGGTTCAATGACCTTTCAGCAAAACGAATGGTCATACCCTGGTCGACTCCCGCTTTTTGGATGATCAGCATCGCGTTCCTTTTTATCACCGGCTTACTTGCAGGTAGCTACCCAGCCTTCTTTTTATCATCTTTTCAACCTGTAAAAGTGCTGAAGGGAACGTTTCGGGCTGGTCGACTCGCATCCATACCTCGCAAGGTTTTGGTGGTGATGCAGTTTACAGTATCTGTGGCTCTTATCATTTGCACGATCATTGTCTACCAGCAAATCCAGTTCGCCAAAAACCGTCCGGTAGGATACACGCGCGAGGGATTGATCACTCTCGCGATGAAGTCCGGTGAATTTTATAAGCAATATTCGGTACTCCGAAATGAGTTGAAAAATTCCGGTGTCGTGGATGAAGTTTCCGCGTCAATGGGACGGATAACAGAACTGGGGTCCAATAACGGCGGCTTTGGGTGGGCAGGACAAGAGCCAGATCAGGATCAAAACTTTGGAACGCTGGCTGTAACGGCAGAGCACGGAAAGACCATTGGCTGGCAGTTTATAAAGGGCAGGGATTTTTCAGGTGAACATGCCAGCGATTCTATGGGAATGGTAATAAATGAAACGGCTGCAAAGTTCATTGGTATTGAAAATCCAATCGGCGAGTCTGTCACGTGGGAGTTTTGGACAGGTAATAGGCGACCACTTCACTATAAGATAATAGGAGTGATCAAGGATGCCGTGATGGGTTCTCCCTATGAACCTATCAAACCAACAGTATTTTATTTGAAAGGTCATAATGGAGGCGTAAGCTGGATAAACATCCGTATAAAAAATGGAGTCACCACATCAGATGCCCTCGCGAAGATAGACGCGGTGTTTAAAAAGGTTATTCCTTCGGCTCCTTTTGATTATAAGTTCGTGGATGAGGAGTATGCGTTGAAATTTGCCGCGGAAGAGCGCATTGGCAAACTCGCATCGTTCTTCGGCACGCTTGCAATTTTCATCAGTTGCCTGGGGCTATTCGGACTTTCCTCCTTTGTAGCAGAACAACGCACAAAGGAAATTGGGATCAGAAAAGTTTTGGGTGCTACTGTAACAAATCTATGGCGAATGCTGTCTAGAGATTTTGTGGTGTTGGTTGTTCTGTCGTGTTTCATAGCAATTCCAGTAGCATACTATTTCCTCGATGGATGGTTGCAAAAGTATTCGTATCGGATTGATATATCGTGGTGGGTTTTTGTTATCGCAGGATTTGGAGCCGTGACGATCACACTTGCCACTGTGAGCTTTCAGGCTATCAGAGCAGCTTTGGCGAATCCTGTGAATAGTTTGAAAGAGCAATGAACAATGACCAATGATCAATGAACAGTGATCAATGAGGAATGGGGATAGTGATGCTAAGACAGGAATATAAGAAGTCAGATGAGAGTGCGTATCATTATCGGGACCGCAGAGACGCAAAGGCACTGCAAGGTCTTTGCGAAAACTTCGCGTCTTTGCGCCTGCCCCTCCCGATGCATCGGGATCGGTGGGTGAAAAAGACGATGGTGAATAATTTTTCATGACAAAGAAAAAACTCATACCACCCAAACTAGCCACGCGAGCACTTCTGCTTTTTCTCCGGGAAGACCTCGCTGAAGAAGTTCAGGGTGACCTCGAAGAAAAATTCTATTCGACATCCAAAAAATCATCAGTAACAAAGGCGAAGCTGATGTATTGGTACCAGGTGCTTCACTATCTACGACCCTTCGCAATTCGAAAAATCAAGAACCAACAATTAAATCACTATGCCATGTATAAAAGTTATTTAAAAATCGGATGGAGAAACCTCCTGAAGAATAAAAGCTACTCTGTTATTAATATTGGTGGCCTGGCTGTGGGAATGGCTGTCGCGATGCTTATCGGCATGTGGGTTTATGATGAGCTTTCGTTTGATAAGTATCATCAGAATTATGATCGCATTGGTCGCATTGTTCGAACCGGATCAATGAACGGTGTAACGCATACAACCATGTTTTTACCATATGCACTTGGCGATGAGCTGAAAACAAAATATGGAAGCAATTTCAAACATGTTATTAAATCGTGGCCGGTCAGGGATCATATTCTGTCTTTTGATGATAAGATCAATTCCTATAGTGGAGGATTTGTTGACTCTGGCGCTCCTGAAATGTTCACTTTCAAAATGTTGAAGGGAACGACGCAAGGATTAAAGGACCAGCATTCGATTTTTATTTCGGCATCTCTTTCAAAAATACTTTTCGGCGATGAAGACGCTATCGGAAAACAGATGCGCATCGACAACACCATGGATGTAAGCGTAACTGGTGTCTATGAGGACCTTCCACACAACAGTCACTTCTACAAAGCACAGTTTTTTGCTCCGTTTGACCTTCTGGTCTCAGTAAACAGCTGGATGTTAAAACAAGGATTCCAGAATAATTTTCTCGATATATATGTCGAGCTGGTCCCGTCAACCGATTTCCAAAATGCTTCCGTAAGTATCAAGGATGCAATTCTAAATAATATAAAGGAAGACAAGGAATACACTGCCATCAACCCACAGGTGTTTATTCATCCCATGAATAGGTGGCATTTGCAATCTGAATGGAAGGATGGCAAATTAGCAGGAGGCCTTCTTCAGTTTGTTTGGTTATTTGGCATCGTCGGGGTATTTGTTTTGCTGCTCGCCTGCATCAATTTCATGAACCTGAGCACAGCTCGCTCGGAAAAAAGGGCAAAGGAAGTAGGCATACGTAAGACCATGGGATCTTTCCGTGGTCAGTTGATTCACCAGTTCTTCAGCGAATCGTTCCTGGTGGTGATACTCGCGTTTGTTTTCTCATTGCTGATCGTAATTTTATCATTAGGGTGGTTCAATGAGCTTGCGGGAAAACAATTGACGATGCTCTGGTCCAGTAATTATTTCTGGGGATTGAGTGCTGGATTTATTTTGATTACCGGATTGCTCGCAGGGAGTTATCCTGCCATTTATCTGTCGTCCTTCAAACCGGTAAGAGTGTTAAAAGGCGTAATTCGCGCAGGTCGTTTTGCTTCATTGCCGCGAAAAGCGCTTGTCGTTTTGCAGTTTACAGTATCAGTAACGCTAGTCATCGGAACCATCATCGTGTACCAACAGATCCAGCACGCGAAAGAT
>DATHIE010000577.1:0-7933 GCA_035316905.1 Chryseolinea sp.
GTTCCGAGATCCGCCACATAGAGGAATTTATTGTCAGCAGATATAGTGGCGGAATGTATGTGTGGACTTTCCTGCCGGGTTGCGTTTACACTGTTTCCGACGTACTTCTTCGCATCAGAGGGACTTCCAAGTAATCCATCATCAAAAAGTTGAAGGACTACCAGATTGCCCCTGTTATAATTCGAAATGAAAGCATACTTACCAGTCTTGTCGATAACGATATGACAGGGGTCATCGCCGTATGATGAGCGATGGCCTATGCCACTCAGCTTTCCAGACTGTGCGTCAATACCATAAGCAGATACGGAACCGCCGTTGTCCGCAACATCCGCGCGACCACGATTGACCGAGTATAGAAATTTCCCTGATGGGTGGACTGTCAGATAGGAGGGACTCTCCAGGCTCGGTACCGTCTGCAATAATTTCAGTGTACGCTTGGCGCGATCGAATGAAAATGCATAAATACCCTGGCTTCCTCTGACCGAGAATGTTCCAACGTAAAGTATTTCCTTTTTTTGCTGAGCGACTGATGAATAAAAAATAGATATGAAAAAGAGGAGCGAAAGGACTTTTCTCATGGCATCTGGCGTAAACAAATCTAACCAACTTTTGACAAAAGGATTGCGATAATATGACGGTGGGCAAAAATTAAAATATCGGGTCAGCTGCTACGGGAGATGGTTATTTTCTTCGAGTAAGCTAATGAAGCAAAAAGGTCACCGCTGGGGCGTCGCATTCTGTTCATGGTTTTGAGGTCGCACTCATAAAGTCCAAAACGCATGGTAGGACCGAGGTGCCACTCAAAATTATCCCACGTACTCCAGAAGTAGTATCCCTTGATATCAATGCCGTCCTTGATTGCTCCATGAACTATCTGTGCATAATCCTGAATAGCTTGGAGCCGGAGAAAATCACTTTCATCACAGACACCGTTCTCAGTTATCATGATAGGCTTGCCATATTTGTTCCAATATCGATCGATGCAGGTGCGAAGACCTTCGGGATGGTATTCCCAAATATCGTCGTGCGCCCGGCCCATCTCTTTGATCTTTTCCGGCGTTTCCAGGTACGTGATTGGCATCGGATCGTGAGGAATTCTTCCATAGTAACTCATGCCGAAGAAGTCTACTTTTTCGAAGTGACTTGGCACGTACTCCATAAACCACCAGTCTGCCAGTCGCGCGGGAAACCAACCCAATAAATTTTCCGCTGAAAAGACAGTGGCATTGTGAGATATTCCCACCGGTTGATCAGGATATTTATCCTTGATGTAATCATAGAGGTGGTTATGAGCGACACTCATATTTTTAATCACGCGGCTGGCAAGCAGAGGATTTGTTTTGAAGGGAGGGAAGAAACCAGTTATCCATCCATAGCTGGCATACACGTTAGGTTCGTTGAAGGTATTCCAGTAGGAAACATACGGTCCGAATTCATCCACGACCTTCTTTGCAAAATCAATCCAAAGTGGAACGTTGTCTGCTTTTTCCCATCCGCCCTTTTTCGAAAACCATAACGGATTCGTGAAGTGATGTAGCACCATCATGATATCTACCCCTCTACCTTTTAGGTCCTCAATAAAGTGACGGTAAGTTCTGACTGATGGTTGATGGAGATTGTCATAGGGAGCGCGTTGTAATTTGCTCCACATGAGACTCATTCTGTAATTCGGCGCGAGAGACGCGATGATCTCGGCGTCTTCTTTGAATCGTTTTTCGTGATCGGTTGTCCGTTGAAACACAGAGCCGTTTCGGGCTTTAACACCCTGCCAATCGTGGTCGAAGGCGGTTTCTATCTGTGCCGCCGCAGTGCTGGTTCCAAATACAAATCCATCTGGAAATGTTAGCCTCATTTTCGGGTGAGTGAACTCTGGGAGACTTCCCATTCACTCCAATATCTTCTAAGAATCCTGAGATCCTCGTCAAGGCATGGATAATGTTCCATATTAGGAACCTGCGGAAACCCTCCAGCCACCAGGTTGTACGTGCTGGCGCCTCCCGTCCATTCAAAGTGACCGGGATCATAAGGTTTTTTCCAACGGCCACCCCAGCGCAATCCAAGTTTTTCACCAGTGACGCCGATCTTTCTCCATAGCGCTGCATTGTCCCAAATGGCGACTGAATCAACGATTGGTACAAGGTCGATCGCCAGGCCATATTGGTGTTTTGATCTGCCGGCACCCGAGCTGGTATATTTCTTACCCATGGTTTTATACTCGTGCTGCTTCGAAGGCGTGCGATAGGTCTCAACGATGGCCAGTTCAATTCCCTTTTGCCTGCAGGCATCGATCAGTTCGATAATCCGGTCGCGAAAAAAAGGGTGTAGAGAATTTAAGTCCGTGATCATAGGCAAGTCGCCGCGATTCTTCCCAAAAGCAAAGTTCTCAACGAACGCCCAGCTTTTCCACCCGTCAATGGTGTCAACTTCTATAAAAAGGGGCTCAGGCTCGATATCAACGATTGACCTAGTGACCGCAGCGGTGATGGAATCCTTTAAAATTTGGAGGAAATCTTGTGTAATTTCTTCCACAACTGGTTCGCCGTGCTCGCGGCAATCATAAGAACGAAAAAGCGCTGATGTTTGTGCGAAAGCAACGGTACAAGAACAACTTAAAACGATTGCAAAAGCAACTTTGAGAGAGGGATGCATTTCTTTTCAGCCAGTAAGTCAACTATATAAGTTGCAAATATAAGCGTTTTGCAACATTGAATCTTAACAGATTGTTAACCTTTCGAAAAGAAATTTACCCATGTAACTTTTTTGAAGTTATTCTTTGTTTGAAGGCAGGTAGATCTGGAAGCCGATGCTGACGTACCACGACGATCGGTTATATGGCAGATTATTAGTTGATGTCGTTGAATCCCAATCCTGATACTGATAGTTGGCTAGGAGCTCAATGCTGGTATACGGGTTAAGGAAAAATGCAGGACCAGCAGACAGAGAATAATACTTGCCCTTTAGGGTGATCTCATCGCTATACGTGACATTTCCAGTAGCTGTTTCAGTTGTTTTGAATTCACTTTTTGAGTACGACCAACCGTAGGCTGCTTGCGTGACAATGAAGAGCTTCTTAATAGGAATATAGTAGCGAACAAACGGCGCAGCACTTATCGAGCAGCCGTTACCCGTATTTTTTGTTGGAGGCGATGTGTTAAATGACGACTTTGACCACGAGACATCAAACGGCAACGATAACCCAAAGGCGAAATTCTTCAGGGGGAAATAACCAACGGTTGGGCTGAGGCCAAAACTAAATGACCTGGGATTTCCGTTACCGTCAGTTCTGTCATTATTGTTAAAACTAAGGCTGCCGTTGCCGCCAATCATGAAGCTCCCTTTCGTAGTTTGAGCGGACACTACCAACGAAATCAGTACAAGAAAGAGGGTCAATATTTTTTTCATAACGACTTATTTTTTAGTGATAACTCAACATCATTATTTCTTTGACGGTAGGTATATCTGAAAACCCACGCTAACATAAAACCGTGATTGATTGGTAGCCTCGAGGTCTATATGCTGATAGGTAGCCAGGATCTCAATACTTGTATAGGGGCTCAAAAAAAAGGCGGGACCGGCGGCAAATGAATATCGTTTGTTGTGGGAACTGTTCTCATACGTCCCAATCACATTTCCATTAGTCTGGTTAACGATTTCGATGGAATTCTTTGAATAATACCATCCATAAGTCCCTTCCGCAACTATGAACCATGATTTCACGGGTATGTAATAACGAACGAACGGCGCTACACCCGTTGAGCGGCCATTGCCTTTGTATTCTTCAGAAGATGATGGCAGCGTCGACTTTGACCATGACAATTCGAATGGTAAAGATAATCCAACGTTAAAATTCTTTGCAACGAAAAAACCGGCGATCGGACTAACATTGAAACTTGATGTTTTTTGCGTAACCGCGGCGTCTATACGATTGTTGTTAAAAATCAGGCTACCATTACCGCCAATCATGAAGCTACCCTTTGAGGTTTGTGCGGCCACGGACAAAGAACAGACAATTAGAGCGAGGGTTAATGTTTTTTTCATGATAGCTAATTGGTTAATGGAAAAATCGAACGTTACTACTATGAAGCTACCAAATTCATTTCATTCTTGAAATACCCCACTTATGAGGGATGAGGATTAGAAATAAAAAAACCGCCCGGATGAGTTGCCGGAACGGTTATTTTCACTGTTTAGGTTAGGTATTGATATTATTTAAGCGTGCACTTTTGGTACAGCGCTAAGGATCTCTCTGTTTGCGAATGAACGGTACTTCTCAAAGTTTTTTAGAAACGCTTCAGCAAGGAAGTTTGCTTTCTTGTCGTAGGCGTCCTTATCGTTCCACGTATCCCGGGGGTTGAGTAGTTCGCTTGGCACACCAGGACAAGTAACTGGAATCTCTACTCCAAAAATATCATGCTGTCTGTATTGTACTTCGTTTAGATCTCCCCTTAATGCAGCTGATATAAGTGCGCGGGTAATACCGAGGCTCATCCTTTTACCAGTTCCGTAAGAACCACCAGCCCATCCGGTGTTGACCAGCCAGACGTTAACTCCAGCTTGTTGTATCTTTTTACTTAACATCTCAGCGTACTTCGTGGGATGTAGCGGCATGAACGGAGCTCCGAAGCAAGCAGAGAATGTCATTGTCGGTTCTTTTACTCCCTCTTCGGTGCCCGCAACTTTTGCCGTATAGCCCGAGATAAAATGAAACGCGGCCTGAGCGGAAGAAAGTTTGGATATAGGCGGTAGTACACCAAACGCATCGCAAGTAAGGAAGAAAATATTCTTAGGGTTTGTGGCTAATGATGGACATGCAATGTTTGGCATGTTTTCGACTGGATAGCTCACCCGTGTGTTCTCCGTCTTGGAGCCATCACAATAATTCACTTCGTTACCTCCTTCTTTGAACGTTATGTTCTCAAGAAGGGCTCCCGTCCGGATCGCATGAAATATTTCAGGTTCTTTCTGTTCGTTGAGGTCGATCGTTTTCGCATAACATCCTCCTTCAAAGTTGAATATGGTGTTGTCAACGGTCCATCCGTGCTCATCATCGCCGATAAGGTTTCGTTCTGGGTCTGCTGATAGCGTGGTCTTTCCTGTGCCAGACAATCCAAAGAAGATGGCTGTATCACCGTCTTTACCAATGTTGGCTGAGCAGTGCATGGACAAAACATTGCGTTGATGCGGCAATATAAAATTCAACGCGGTGAACACTCCTTTTTTGATCTCTCCAGTATATCCGCTGCCTCCGATGATGATGATCTTACGCTTAAAATCGATAATAGAAAAGTTATGCTGACGTGTTCCGTCTTCCGAAGGATCAGCATGAAAACCTGGAGCGCAGAGGATATGCCATTCAGGTAAAAATCGCAGGAGTTCTTTTTCGGTGGGTCGAAGGAACATGTTGTTCACAAACAGATTTGACCACGAGTATTCGGTTATGACGCGGATGTTTAACCGATACCGAATATCGGCACATGCATAGACATCTCGGACAAAAAATTCCTTTCCATTAAAGTAGTTGATCATCTTTCTGTAAAGCTGATCGAACTTTGATGCGTGGAAGGGAATGTTGAAATCATTCCACCAAACTGTGTCGGCCGTGATTTCATCCTTCACCGTGAACTTGTCTTTAGGAGATCGGCCAGTGAATTCGCCAGTGTCAACGGCTAGGGCACCCGTATTTGTCAGCTTAGCCTGACCCGCCTTGAGAGCAAATTGAATTAACTGTTGATGGGAGAGGTTCCAATGAGCTTTACCATCTTCAATGCCTAAGTCTTTCACCGACGCATCGGCCGGCTTGATTCCGAGTTCTTGCATGAATTAATGAGTTAATGAGTATGGCAAAGTTACGGCATTTTTATACCATTTCAATCGATTGCATTCATATTTTTGCTTTCTTTGCCACCGCAAGTCGGTATTTGCGAAAGTGAATTTCTCGGTCTACTTTGAACACGATTTCGTCGAATGGTTATTCCGATTAATTGGATTTTTTGAAATGCCTTTTTCACGAAATTTTTTTTGGTTTTTCTGACCTAAACCTTTTTTCTCGTCATGTCCATTGCACAACGGATTTCCGAATTCCGCTCGGGATTTTCTTCTACTTTCTGGATCGCAAATACTTTAGAACTCTTTGAACGGCTCGCTTTTTATGGTGCGAAGGCTGTGCTGGTTACTTTCTTACTTGAAAAAGTTGGTCTGGTAAACGAAGCAGCTACGCTCGCTGGAATCTTTTCTGCATTGATCTATGCCCTTCCCATCTTAGCGGGAGTATTGGTAGATCGGTATGGTTTTAAAAAAACATTAGCAACCTGCTTTCTAATTTTTTGCGTTGGATACTTTTTGATTGGAATGGCCGGTATGCAGTTTGGAGAAGAGATAGTAAACGCTATCGGTAAACGGACATACACATTGGTGGTCCTCATTCTTACAGCCATTGGTGGATCACTAATCAAACCTTGTATAGTCGGAACGGTTGCAAAAACTACTACACAACAAACAAAGTCTCTTGGATATTCTATCTACTACACATTAGTGAATATTGGTGGGGCTATTGGCCCAATTATAGCGCTGGTCATCAGGGAAAACCTGGGTATTGAGTCTGTTTTGATAATGTCATCGGTGACATCTTTTTTACTTTTTATCGGCACGTTGATGTTTTTCAAAGAACCGGAAGACCTGACAGCAATAGAGACACGCACATTCAGCAAAGTGTTTCGTGATATGCTTCTGGTTTTTGCCAACTTCAGGTTTATGACATTTCTTATTATCTATTCCGGTTTCTGGCTTATGTTCTGGCAAATATTTTATCTGGTTCCTCAGTATGGAATCAAAGTATTGGACTTTCATAAGTTTGAACTTCTCGAAGCTGTTGATGCCATTTGCATCATTTTCCTCACTGTACCTATGGCCTTTGTTGTAAAGAAGTTAAAGCCAATCGCAGCAATGAGCCTGGGCTTTGTATTCGCAAGTTTTTCGTGGATTATCATGGGCGCGATACCTACAGTAACTGCGACCATTGTTGCCATTGCAATGTTTGCATTGGGTGAAGCGACTCAAGCACCAAGATTTTATGAGTATGTCGCAAGCCTTGCACCTAAAGGTCAGATGGGCACTTTCATGGGATTTGCTTTCCTGCCGGTTGCTATTGGTTCTTTTAGTGCCGGTGTTATCGCCGACTGGCTAAGGACAACGTATCTGGACTCAAATCCAGCATTGATGTGGTATATAGTTGCCAGCATAGGATTCGTCTCTACATTGTTGATGGTGCTGTATAATATATTTCTTGCGCCAAAGCCGGTATCAACCTAAACCTTTTTTGAACTCATATAACCTAAACCTATAATCATGGAGGAAGTCAAATCCTTTAAGCCCTACGTTGCACCCGGAGATAACATGGCCGAGTTTACAGCCAAGTCAATCATCTTTGGATCACTATTCGGAATTCTGTTCGGATCATCAACAGTTTACCTGGCCCTAAAAGCCGGCCTGACCGTTACAGCATCAATTCCAATTGCAGTGATAGCCATCACGTTGGGCAGGAAATTTCTTAAGACTACAATTCTCGAAAACAACATTATTCAAACGACAGGGTCCGCAGGCGAGTCAATTGCCGCCGGCGTGGTATTTACTTTACCCGGATTCTTATTTCTGTCACCGGGAGAAGATGGAATCAGCATCGGCGAAGCATATTTCGATTATCTGACCATACTGATCCTTGCTGCTTTCGGTGGAATGTTGGGAACGTTAATGATGATCCCATTAAGACGATCGCTGATCGTAAAGGAACATGGTACACTTCCATACCCGGAAGGTACAGCCTGCGCATCTGTGCTTCAGGCCGGAGAAAAAGGAGGTGTATTCGCGCAGACCGCTTTCTTGGGAATGGGTGTCGCGCTGTGTTACGCTATACTTCAAAAGGTCTTTCATGTGATCG
>DATHIE010000578.1:0-15392 GCA_035316905.1 Chryseolinea sp.
TATAAAGTAAGAAGGTTTAACTGGTTCAAGTATCATGACAATAGCCAGTTCGAAGCCGTCAATCCAGCGATGAACACCGAGATAGGTAAGATGGTATTGAATCCGGATGTAACCGTGCGGTCGCGTGGTGTCATGGAGAAGTGTTCGTTCTGCGTTCAAAGGATACAGTCAGGCAAGCTGACCGCGAAGAGAGAGAGAAGGCCGATGGAGAAGGACGAAGTTGTTACAGCTTGTCAGGCTTCATGCTCTACCGGAGCAATTGTCTTCGGAGACATTAACAATCCTGAGAGCAAGATATCCAAGCTGCTTAAGATCAGACCCGTAGATAAAGACAATCCACATCGCGTTGATAAGATCGCTGATAATCCACGTGCGTACCAGGTGCTGGAAGAGATCGGCGTGAAACCCAATATCTGGTACTTGACGAAGGTAAGGAACAAGGATGCCGCGAACGCGTAGCAGATTGAGTAGGTTGAAAGAGAAACACACACACACAACATTCACACACGGTAAAGAATAAGATATAACGGACAACGATTAACGGATAAAAAATGCAAGTATCTTCATCAGTTCGCGATCCCCTGGTAACCGGCGGCAAAACGTTAAAGGATGTTTCGCACGACATTAGCCGACAGGTAGAAGGAAAACCAACGCGGTTGTGGTGGATGTCCTTTGCTGTGTCACTGGCATTTTTGGGCTTTGGCTTTTATTGTATTTGTTATCTGTTGTGGAATGGAGTTGGTGTATGGGGACTTAATAAAACAGTAGGCTGGGCGTGGGATATTACAAACTTCGTCTGGTGGGTCGGTATTGGTCACGCCGGTACATTGATCTCCGCGATCTTGTTGTTGTTCCGTCAACGCTGGAGAATGTCTATTAACAGGGCAGCGGAAGCGATGACGATATTCGCCGTTATTTGCGCCGCCACGTTCCCATTGATGCACATGGGTCGTCTGTGGCTGGGATTTTACTGGACACTGCCGCTTCCCAACACGTTTGGTTCTCTTTGGCCAAACTTCAATTCGCCATTGCTTTGGGACGTATTTGCGATCTCAACATACTTTACGGTGTCACTTGTCTTCTGGTACATCGGTCTCATTCCTGATTTCGCTGTGATTCGCGACCGTGCTGTTGTTCAGGGACACAAGCTAAGAGCAAACATATATAACGCCCTCAGCTTTGGATGGCAAGGCGGAGCGAAAACATGGATGCGTTACGAATCGGTAGCTCTTATCCTCGCAGGCCTTTCAACACCGTTGGTGCTTTCTGTTCACACGATAGTATCCATGGACTTTGCTACATCGGTTATTCCGGGATGGCACACCACCATCTTTCCTCCATACTTCGTTGCGGGTGCTATCTTCTCCGGATTTGCAATGGTATTGACACTCCTCCTTGTCACAAGGGTTGTGTTCAAGCTCGAAGACTACATCACAATCTACCACATCGAGTTGATGAACATCATCATCATCGTAACAGGGTCGATCGTAGGTATTGCGTACATCACCGAGTTGTTTATCGCATGGTATTCCGGAGTTGAATACGAAGGATATGCATTCTATAACAGGGTTCAGGGGCCTTATGCGTGGGCATACTGGTCGATGATGACTTGTAATGTGATCTCCCCACAGCTTTTCTGGATCAAGAAGATCAGAACGAGCATCGCTTCGACATTTATACTTTCCATCATCGTGAATATCGGTATGTGGTTCGAGCGTTTCGTGATCATCGTTACATCGCTGCACCGTGACTATGTTCCTTCAAGCTGGACGATGTTCCATCCGACGATGTATGATATCGGTGAGTATTTGTTCACTTTCGGTTTCTTCTTCGCTGCATTCCTGCTATTCGCGAAGTATTTCCCGGTGATCAACATGGCCGAAGTAAAAAGTATTATTAAAGTAGGATCCGAAAAAACAAAAAAAGATACTCACTAAGTGGGGTGTCTTTAGAATTTTAATATATGGATGCAGATAAGAATTTCTTAGTAGGTGTATTTGAGGATGAAGACGTCCTTATAAATGGAGTTACATCCATTAGACAAAGCGGCGTAAAGATTCACGAAGTATACTCTCCATTTCCGGTTCATGGTCTCGATGAGGTGCTGGGCTATAAGAGAAGTCGTCTTCCCATTGCCGCATTCATGTTCGGTATCACAGGAACTTCATTGGCCCTGTTCACGCAGATATGGATGCTGGGATATGACTGGCCGATGATCATTGGTGGAAAGAACTTTGCATCCCTTCCTCCCTTCGTACCAGTCACTTTTGAATTTACTGTGTTGCTCGCCGCGTTGGGAATGGTCGGAACTTTTATGATCGCCAGCGATCTCAAACCTTACAAATGGCCACGTCAGTTCGACCTCAGAAGCACGGATGATAAACATATTATGGCCATTGATCTGGCTTTAAACAAAGGAAAGAGCAAGGCTGAGATCGCCAGCATATTGAAAGCAGCTGGTGCCTCAGAAGTAAATGAAAAGAATTTTGAATAATCAGAGGATATCAATTATGAGATTTCTAACAGGTTCGGTTGTAGCATTATCGGCGGCAGTTCTGATGACTTCCTGCGGCGCGGGTGGTGATAGCCAGGGGCTGGAATACGCTCCGAATATGTATCACTCGGTTGCTTATGAACCCTATTCACAAATTGTGGATGAGGACGCAGGACGCTGGTTGACATCTATCGATTATCCGGACGGCCATGCCGAGTTCTACAATTCCAACAAGCTGAATCTGTTCCATATGAACATGCGGGAAACACCTGCAAATACCGTAAGCCGCAACAAGCACGGATGGCTTCCCTATCGTTTGGGAAAAGACAGCCTCGAATTCGCTTCACGCACAATGACTAACCCACTTGATTCAACGGCCGCGGTAGTGGCCGACGGAAAAGTTCTTTATGAGATGTACTGTGACCACTGCCATGGATCGAAAGGTGCTGGCGATGGAAAAGTAGCGGATAAATACAATGGTGTTCCAAATTACAAGTCCGATGCGTTGAAGAACATCACGGAAGGCCACATATTCCACGTGATCACGCACGGTAAGAACCTGATGTGGGCGCATGGCTCACAGATCAATCCGGAAGACCGCTGGAAGATTGCCAAATACGTAAAGACTTTGCAGAAATAAAGATCAGACTAAGGATAACTACAAAACAATGGCTCACCACGCAGAAGTTATAGTCGAAAATTATGTATTCAGCCCCGAGACCAAGAAGAAGCTGGTCTATCTGCTCATTACGGGTATAGCCCTGGTCGTGCTCGGCGTTGTCCTTGCCATGATGGGTGGAGGCCATGATGAACACGGTGGAGGGCAAGCGGCTAATGCATCGCAGGAAATGGTGGCAAGTGTGCAGCAACATGAAGCTGCGTCACCGGGGCACGAAGTGGCAGCCGGCGAGCATCATGGGAGTCCCGTTTGGTTGAAACGTGTCTATACAACTTTGTGGATGAACAATATTTTCTTTGTTGGTGCGGGGATCATCGGATTGTTCTTCGTGGCAATTCAGTATGCTGCGATGGCTGGTTGGTCGGTTGGCGTGAAGAGGATTGGCATCGCCATGGGGACATGGATTCCAATTGCAGGTATATTAACACTGGCTCTTTGGTTCTTAACGCATCACGATATTTTCCATTGGTCACACGGTTCTTCATATGGAGAGAAATTACCCAGCGGCCAAACAAATGTCGAGTTTGATAAGATTATCGATGGAAAGGGTCCGTTCTTCTTCTGGCCTCTGGCCTCCGGATCATTTCCGATATTTTTTATTTTCAGAATTGTCTTGTTCTTCGGTGTATGGTACTGGTTCTTGATTCAGATCCGAAAGAACATGCTCGAGGAAGATATTAATGCGTCGACGACGTATTGGCACAAGAATCAGGTGTTATCAACAGTGTTCCTCATTTTCTTTGGAATCAGCTCATCGATTGCTGCGTGGGATTGGGTGATGAGTATTGATACACACTGGTTCAGTACTATGTTCGGCTGGTATGTGTTTGCAAGCTGGTGGGTAACGGGTTTGGCAATCATTACCCTGATAGCAGCCTTCCTCAAGGATGCAGGATATCTTAAGATTGTTAACTCGAATCATATGCACGATCTTGGGAAGTTTGTGTGGGCATTTTCGATCTTCTGGACCTATATCTGGTTCAGCCAGTTCCTTCTCATTTACTATGCTCACATTCCGGAGGAAACTGTGTATTTTGTTGAACGCATGAAGAACAGCCCATATGGCTGGATTTTTTACACGAACATTATTCTTAACTTTGCACTACCCTTCTTATTGTTCATGACCAGGGATTCAAAACGTCAACTTTCAACGTTGAAGCTTGTTTGCCCGATCATAATTATTGGTCATTGGTTTGACTTCTATAATATGGTAACACCAGGGGTGATGCAACATGACGGCGCACTTGGATTTATTGAGATCGGCACAGCGCTGATATTCCTGTCGGCATTCCTGTTTGTAACATTGACGAGTTTGACAAAACTGCCATTGTTCGGCAAGAATGATCCGATGTTAGAAGAGAGTCTGCATCACCACATTTAATCTATAGAAACTGATATGACGAGTTTGATTATTATTCTCGGTGTTGTTCTGGTTCTGGCGATCTTATACATGATCTACAGAGTCAGCAACCTTGTTAGCATCGCGAAGGGACACGACGATGAGAAAGTAGGCACTGCGAACAAGGTAAACGCCGCCCTTTTTATAGTATTCATGGTAGGCAGCCTTGGATGGTTCTTCTGGTATTCGTTTGCATACTATGACAATTACACCCTGCCGGTAGCCTCAGAGCATGGCAAACACACCGACTTTTTGTTCTGGATCACTATGGGGGTTACGGTGATAGCCTTCACCATCATCAGCATCGTGATGTTCGTGTTCATCTATCAGTATCAATACCAGGAAGGAAGAAAAGCTAAGTATTTCCCAGACAATCATTATCTCGAGTTAGCGTGGACTATAATCCCGGCAATCGTGCTGGCAGTTCTCATATTTACTGGTCTGCGTGCCTGGAACGACATTACAGGCCCCGCATCGAAGGATGCAGAGTTGATTGAAGTTATTGGGCAACAGTTTGCATGGACCGTTCGTTATCCTGGCGTGAAAGACAAAGAGCTGGGGAAAGTTGATTACAAGCTCATTGACAATTTTGGAAACGAATTTGGATTGGATCTAACGGATAAAAATTCATTTGATGACTTCAAATCTCTTGAGCTTCACCTTCCTGTTGATAAGGAAATTCTGTTGAAGATCAGGGCTAAAGATGTATTGCACAGCGTTTTTCTGCCGCATTTCCGTGTTAAAATGGATGCCGTACCTGGCATGCCAACACAATTCAAGTTCAAGGTTACAAAGACCACCCAGCAAATGAGGGATGAATTGAGCAATCAAAATTTCAACTATGAAATGGCTTGTACTGAGATTTGCGGCCGTGGACATTTTTCGATGAAAATGACTGTCATAGTGGACGATCAGGAAACTTATGAGAAATGGAAGGCTTCGCAGGAAGCATGGTTAAAGCAGAACCCGGACTATTTGAAAAAAGTACCGAATGCATTGAAAGAAGCGGCTATGATTAAGGCAGGAATGCAGCGGGATCCGGGACCTTCTGTGGCTGAGGTTAACGAATAAGGGCACTAAAAAGATTTATCAACGACATGGCAACGACAGATATTCACACCCATCAAGATGTTCATCACCACGACGAACACGACGAACATGGGCACCATGAAACGAATTTTTGGAGAACATATATCTTCAGCGAGGATCATAAGATAATTGCGAAGCAGTTTCTTATAACTGGTATATTCTGGGCGCTGCTTGGAGGCATACTATCCGTGATCTTCCGCCTGCAACTGGGGTTCCCCGAAGTGAGTTTGGAGTGGTTGAGACCAGTCTTAGGAGAGTGGATAACGGCTGAAGGAAAACTTGATCCTGAGTTCTATCTCGCTCTCGTCACGATGCATGGCACGATCATGGTGTTCTTCGTTCTTACGGCGGGATTGAGCGGTACATTTTCAAACTTCCTTATACCTCTCCAGGTAGGGGCAAGAGATATGGCCTCTGGTTTTATGAACATGCTTTCGTACTGGTTCTTCTTTCTTTCAAGCGTGACGATGTTTACTTCATTGTTCCTCGAAACAGGACCGGCGGGAGGAGGATGGACAATTTACCCTCCGTTAAGCGCATTGCCGCAGGCTATCAAAGGTTCAGGCCTTGGTATGACATTGTGGCTAGTAGCGATGGCGTTGTTTATAGTGAGCTCACTGCTGGGAGGTATCAACTACATCACCACCGTGATCAACCTGAGAACAAAAGGAATGTCCTTTACACGACTGCCACTGACGATATGGGCGTTTTTCTTTACAGCCATTATCGGTGTGCTTTCATTCCCAGTATTGTTTGCTGCCGCTCTGTTGTTGATCTTCGACCGAAGTTTCGGTACGAGCTTCTACCTGTCGGACATTTATATCGGCGGTGAGGCCCTTGCTCACGACGGAGGTAGTCCGATCCTGTTCCAGCACTTGTTCTGGTTTCTCGGTCACCCGGAAGTGTACATCGTACTATTACCAGCGCTTGGTCTTTCGTCTGAGATCATTGCTACAAATTCACGTAAACCAATCTTTGGTTATAAAGCCATGATCGGTTCAATGCTGTTCATTGCTATCTTATCATTTATAGTTTGGGCACATCACATGTTTGTTACAGGCATGAATCCGTTCCTCGGCTCGATCTTCATGCTTCTGACACTCATTATTGCCGTGCCATCAGCTGTGAAAATCTTTAACTATGTGACGACCCTATGGAAAGGCAATATCCGATTTACACCGGGAATGCTTTTCTCGATTGGTTTAGTGTCGTTCTTCCTCACAGGTGGTATCACAGGTATATTCCTGGGCAACTCTGCGATAGATATTCAGCTGCATGATACGTACTTTGTGGTTGCGCACTTCCACCTTGTAATGGGTAGCGCATCGTTCTTCGGTATGATGGCTGGCGTTTATCATTGGTTCCCTAAGATGTTCGGTAGGATGATGGACAACAAACTTGGTTACGTCCACTTCTGGCTCACCTTTGTGGGAGTTTATCTCGTGTTTTTCCCAATGCACTACATTGGTATTGCTGGATTCCCTAGAAGATACTACTCATGGACGAACTTTGACGCATTCAGCGGTTTCGCAGATTTGAATATGTTGGTCAGCGTTGCTGCAATCATTACGCTGGCAGCTCAGTTCATATTTCTGTTTAACTTTTTCTATAGCATTTTCCGTGGCCGTATTGCTTCAGCCAACCCGTGGAATGCTACTACGCTGGAATGGACTACGCCAAGAAATCCAGGACACGGAAACTGGCCCGGTGAAATACCTTCAGTGTATCGCTGGCCTTATGACTATAGCAAACCTGGTGCAAAAGAAGATTACATTCCTCAGCATATTCCATATTCTGAAACTCCCGAATCCAATCTACCTCACGAGAACGAGTTGATAAAACTGGAGACTTCCAATGGCTCCGGGGCAATCATAGTCGAAGGAAGCAAGCACTAAAATGCACTGACATTCAGGCACAAGGTTCAAAGTTTGTTCACTATAGCTTTGAACCTTGTTTTTTATTCAAAGACAATTATTTTCCACAGGCGCAAGCGCGAACATATGAGATCATTTCGCAGCCTTTCAGTCTCTACGTTGGTATCAGTTTATGTGCTGATCCTTGTTGGTGGAATTGTGCGCAGTACCGGCTCAGGTATGGGATGTCCCGACTGGCCAAAATGTTTCGGTCGATGGGTCCCTCCAACATCGGTGTCAGAATTGCCTGCTGATTACAAAAAGATTTATGCCTTGCATAGAGAGAGAAAGAATCAGCGATTTGCAAAGTATCTCACCACGTTTGGAATGACCGATACGGCCCAGAATATTTTGAATGATGAGGCCGTCTCACGCGAAAATGATTTTAGTCCGGTCAGGACCTGGATTGAATATGTAAATCGCCTCGTAGGAGTCGTGATAGGTTTGCTGATCTTCGCCTTGTTCGTGGTGTCTCTTCGATTCTGGAAGACTGAGCGCACGTTGACGTTTGTAGCATTTTCTACTTTTGTATTAGTGGGTTTTCAAGGTTGGATTGGTTCGGTGGTTGTCTCCACTAACCTTATGCCATGGACCATTACAGTGCATATGTTTCTCGCTCTTCTGATCGTAGCACTGTTGATATATATCGTACATCAAAGCAGTTATGGCAAAGAGATCAATTCATCCCTGGGATTTTGGTGGTTAATTGCATCAATGGGGGTACTCCTTGTTCAGATATTATTGGGTACCCAGGTACGCGAAGCGATCGATCAGCTTGCGACCGCGGTAAGCCGGGAAGCGTGGATCTCCAACCTCGGTGCCGAGTTTGTTATTCATCGTTCATTCTCCTGGATAGTGCTTATTCTGCATGTTGGATTAATCGTAAAATTGCACAAAACTCAAGGTTCAAAAGCTTTCGCCCTTACGCTAATCCTGCTAATTTTGGGGACAATTTTGACGGGTATGAGTATGGCTTATTTTGCTGTGCCTCCGTTCCTTCAGCCGGTTCATTTGCTGCTTGCGACAATGACTTTTGGAATGCAGTTCCTGTTCCTGTTGAAGCTTAAAAGAAAGGAAGAACCCACTTTTGCCTGATATAATGGTAGGACAAATAAATACGCTGACCGGAGTGCATTTTGCCATCGCGAAGGCAAGAGCCTATGGTGAGCTGTTAAAGTTCCGCCTTTCGTTCCTGGTCGCATTTTCCTGTGCATTTGGATACGTCCTTGCATCGCCTGACGTAAACTGGCTCTCACTGGTTATGATCTTTCTGGGTGGTTTTCTGCTTTCAGGTTCGTCGGTCATTATCAACCAGATCATCGAAAAGGATCTCGACCGCCTCATGACCCGGACAATGAACAGGCCACTGCCAACGCAGCGGGTATCCGTTAATGAAGCAATAACCGAAGCAGCGTTGTGCATGGCTATCGGCACCGGCATCCTGCTTATTTATTCTAATGTTCTTACTACGTCGCTTGCGATAATATCAATGATCCTCTACGGGTTCGTATACACTCCCTTAAAAAGAGTAGGGCCTATTGCTGTTTTCGTTGGTGCGATACCCGGCGCGCTTCCTCCGCTGTTAGGGTGGACAGCTGCCACGGGGGCGATATCCCACGAGGCACTTATCATATTTGGCATTCAGTTTATCTGGCAATTCCCTCACTTCTGGGCTATTGCCTGGGTTGCCGACGAAGATTACAAGAAGGCAGGATTCAAATTACTGCCGTCAGGCGGGCAGAAAGACATGAACACGGCTATCCAGATCATGATATATACAATGTTCCTTATACCGATGGGATTGTTGCCGGCTACATTTGGTATTACAGGAATTAATTCTGCGATAGTAGCTACATTTTGTGGAGTGATTTTTTTCGCGCTGACGTTTTCATTAATGAAGTCAGGTGACAGGAAGTCTGCATTGAAGATTATGTTCGGGTCTTTCCTGTATCTGCCAATTGTTCAAATAGCGTATTTGTTGGATAAAGTGTAACGGGAAATGAGAGATATGGCAGCAGAATTCAAAATAGTAGAAGAAGCGGATAAGCCGCTGGCGATGCATCCGAAGAAGTTTGCACTCTGGATATTTATTGTCAGTGTGTTCATGATCTTCGCGGCATTAACCAGTGCGTATATCGTCAGGCAATCGGATGGAAACTGGCTCGTCTTTGACCTGCCCAATTCATTTTGGATTACCTCTGCGATTATATTGATCAGCAGTGGCACTATGCATTGGGCTTATCTGGCGGCGAAAAGGGACAACCTGGAAGCGACGAAGATTGCCATTAGCATCACCACGGTGCTGGGCGCTGCGTTCCTGGTGGGGCAGTTTATCGCGTGGGGGGACCTGGTAAAACGGAACGTCTATTTTGTGGGCAATCCATCGGGGTCGTTTGTATACGTTCTATCGGGGCTGCACGGCCTGCACATTGTAGGGGGCGTCATTTTCCTCTTGATCGTGCTTACCGCCACCTTCCGGTTTCGCGTACACTCGAAGAACCTCGCGCAGATCGAAATGTGCGCTACTTACTGGCATTTTTTGGATGCCCTTTGGCTATATTTATTTGTTTTTCTATTATTGAATCGCTGAAATGAGGTATAGGGTATAAGGCTTGACGGATAGAATGAACAATGATGATGAATGAATAGTAGATACACACCACTCGCCCTCACACCACTAACTAGTAACTACTAACTTTTAATTGATAAATGGATAGTTCAACAGCACATGCTCCGGGAAGGAGCGAATGGGATGGCGGAGTATCACCGATGGGCGTAAGCTACGGCAAGCTCATGATGTGGTTCTTCCTGTTATCTGATGCATTTACTTTTTCGGCGTTGCTGGTCACGTACGGCTTGGTGCGCTCTTCGCACGATGCCTACACAGGCGCTGTTGATGCGTTTACATTTTCGCAGGCATATTGGCCGATCCCGGAACGGGTATATGAGGCTATACCATTTTTCCACGGCCTGGAAGCTCCCCTCGTGTTTGTGGGTATTATGACCTTTATTCTCATCATGAGTTCCGTAACGATGGTCTTGGCCGTTGAAGCTGGCCATCGCATGGATCGCAAGGCGGTCGAGAAATGGATGCTCTGGACGATACTTGGAGGAATCGCGTTCCTTAGCTGTCAGGCTTGGGAATGGATGCACTTTATTGTTGGATCAGAAACGGGTAGAGCCGTCGCAGAAGGAACAACTTTCTTTGGCGCGAACCTCGCTCATAATCAGTATGGGCCTCCTGACTTCGCAGCATTCTTTTTCTTTATAACAGGATTCCACGGCTTCCACGTATTTAGTGGAGTTTGCCTGAACTTCCTCATCTATTACAACACCGTTATGGGTACCTATGACCGTCGAGGTCATTATGAAATGGTTGAAAAGGTCGGTCTTTACTGGCACTTTGTAGACCTTGTTTGGGTGTTCGTGTTTACTTTCTTTTACCTCGTATAATCAATCCTTCTATTAAATAGCAACAACATGGCACACGGCGAAGAACATGCACAAGTGACCGTACTCCCTCCTAACAAAGAGAAGATCAAAAAGCTTTGGACCGTGGCCGCGATACTTGGCGCAGTTACAGCACTTGAATTCTTGATCGCCTTTACGATGAGTCACGGACCACTGAAGACATCGATATTCATTGGCCTTACTATCGTAAAAGCAGCCTACATTGTCGGAGAGTTTATGCACCTCCGTTATGAGGTTAAGGTTTTGTTCTGGTCTATTCTTATCCCGATGATCTTTGTAGTGTGGATGCTCGTTGCATTCGTCTACGAAGGAATTGCGATCTCCGGGGTGCGATAATAAAATATTATTTACAAAATCAGTAAGGGGCTTGAGTAATCACTTAAGCCTCTTTTTTTGAGCGGATTACGCTGATAGTCTGATTACACCGATAGTCTATGAAGAGCACTAAAGCATTATTTCTTTTTCTGGCCCTGATACTGCCGGTTTGTGTTTTTCTCTTTCTAAAATTTTTTGGACGGAACGAGTATGACGTAAAGCCGTTGTTTTCTGACTCTCCGCCGCCAGCCGACATTAACTGTCCAATTGCAACCGTTCCGTATGTGGTTCACGATAGCGTAAGGAGTCAACTCCTACTTGAAAATGACAGCCTCGTGGTGATCGCGTTTAATGATGAAGCAGATATTAATTCTTCGAACCAGATAAAGAGAATTACGGAAGAAGTGTCAAACCTTCCCCTAAGTCTTTTGACTTTTTCCGGAAGCGAACGACATTTGTTCTGGAAAAACTGCGTCTTCTTTCTCAAAGGATCTCAGGACATGGTGGTTGTGGATAGGAGGGGACGAATACGCGGTCAATATATGTCGACAGATCGTGAAGACGCGGATCGCTTGTTGACTGAAGTGACGATAATTTTAAAAAGATATTGAGATGGAGCAGAAGGCCAACGAAATGGAGTTGAAGAAGGAACCCTACAGTAAACTTATTGTCGCGGTTTCTATTCTTATACCCGTACTGGTCGCCGTGTTGTTTGGGGTAAAGATACCTGGCTACGACTTTTCCTTTCTCCCACCGATCTATGCCTCAATTAATGGAGTTACTGCGATTCTGCTAGTTACGGCAGTAGTCGCGATTAAGCGAAAGAACAGGGTGTTACATAAGCGATTGATGAAGACATGTGTGGCGTTGTCAGCCATGTTCCTTGTGCTTTATGTTCTTTATCACATGACCAGCGACTCTACTTCCTATGGCGGCGTTGGGCCGTTGAGATATGTCTACTTTTTTATTCTCATCACGCACATTTTACTCTCCATAGGTGTTATTCCGATGGTGCTTTTCACGTACTTGCGTGCGTGGAGAGGTGAATTTTCAAGGCATCGCGCCCTTGCCAAATATACATTCCCACTTTGGCTGTACGTGGCTGTAACGGGAGTGATCGTTTACCTGATGATTAGTCCATATTATTCATAACAACGGTGAAACTTTTTGCCTACAGATTTTTGCGAAGATTGTTCCTCATCGCTGGGTCGGTGATCTTTCTGTCCGGAGGGGTGAGTGCACAATGTGCCATGTGCCGATCGACGCTGGAAAACAATTATTCGAATGGTAATCCTGGGATAGCAGCCGGGATAAATACTGGCATTTTATACTTACTTTCAATGCCATATCTCGCTGTCATTGTCTTAGGATATCTATGGTATAAATCCAGCAAGAATGCCCAAAAGAAGTTACATGAGCGCACTGCTTCAAGGTAAGTGCCCACAGTGCCGGGAAGGTGATATTTTCAAATACCCCGTTACGAAGTTATCCAAATTCAACGTAATGAATGAGAAGTGCCCTTATTGTGGGGTGGGCCTTGAGCCGGAGCCCGGGTTTTATCAGGGGGCAATGTATGTCGGTTATGCGTTCACTATCGCGGTGATAGTGATCGTCGGTCTTGTGCTCTATTACCTTGGTGACCCTTCCGAGTGGGTGTATATCGGAATCGTTATAACTCTTATGCTCCTGTTGTCACCCTTGAACTACAGGTACTCTCGCATATTGTACCTCACGTTCTTTGGAGGTCTCAAATACAACCCGAGCCTGTCGCAACCAAAGTAATTTCTTAACTTTATTGATCATTTACCTGATGATCATCGATTGAAGCCCAGACTTTCAATACTTGTAGCCAGCTGTATTTTTTTCCTGTCAACGGGTTTCATTCTGCTATTCTATTTCAACAGGCCATATTTACCTAAGGAGTTTGCGGAAAGGATTTCAAACAACCTCGAGAAGGAATTGATATCCGTCGACAAGGATACTGAAATGCTTATCGAAAAGCTCAAGGGCGTAACCTCGAGCCCGATTGACATGGAATCGTCCTGTCCGTTATTTGTATATGATGGCCAGGAGGTGGTTTTGTGGACGGACAACCAATTTGTGCCCAGTTATGCATCAGTGGCTGACACGTTCAAACTCAAGCTCCTCAAGGCAGGTAACGGTGACTATCTCGCCGCGAAATGGATAATCAATAGCAATAAGTTTATCGTTGCGATAATTCCCCTTGATCGAAAGTATAACATAGCAAATAATTATCTCAGCAATTGGCGGAACGATCGTGTTTTCCCACGCGGAACATTTACTATCCACGAGCCGAATTCAACAGTAGGGCTGGACGTCTGTATTCGAGCTCAATGTCCCTTCAAAATTACTTTCCTTCAGGACAACCTATTGGTCAAGGAAAACATACAGGAAGCTGCCCTGATATTTTTTGCTGTGGGCATCATCCTGGCCGTACTGGTGGCTAATGCGCTTGTTAAAAAGATACCGATTCCGGAGATAAGTTTTGTGCTATTATACGGGTTTCTCTATGGCCTGCGTCTGTTGATGATCAGGCTGAATTTTCCAAATGCATTGTATCCGTCCGATCTTTTCAATCCACAAGTATTCGCTTCGTCGCCTTTGAATGCATCATTGGGGGATCTCATTCTAAACGAGCTCGCTCTTTTGCTGCTCTGTATTTTTTTGTTTAGCAACTATCAGCATTTTAAGGTCTTTCAATACGTGTATAAGGGTAACTGGGTTTCCTGGATACTTTCGGTGATAGCGGGCCTATGCATTTTGTTTGCCATGCTATTTCCATTTGTTGCCATCCAAACTGTCTATAACAACTCGGCAATCAACCTGGATATTGCTGAATCTTTGAGCTTTGATGCGGTACGAATGCTGGCTTTTGCCGCCGTGTTATTGTCAGGTGTTTGCTCCTTTCTTTTCGCGCACACTTTTATCAGGCTGCTTATAGCGGATGGAAACAAAGTAAGGGTCGTTATATGTTTTACTATCTCAGTGGTAGTGTTCGCTTCGATTAATGAACTGACAAGCCAAAGTTACCTTTCATCGCTCGCGTTAGGTGTGATCTATTTTTTACTTGTCTATTTACTGAAGTTATATGCCGGACTGCGGAGGCTCACTTTTGCCACGTTTTCATATCTGTTTATTGCTATATCATTCTTGTCGGGCAATGGCGCCTATGCGATACATTACTTCAGCAAACAGGAAAAGATAGACAGGCAATTCAAGTTTGCGGACAACTTCCTCGTTGACCGCGACATATTTGGGGAATACCTACTCAACGAAACCGCCGTCAAAGTGGGTCGCGATGTTTTTATACAAACGCGTATTAGCACGCCGTTCCTTAACCGCGATGCAATCCGCCAAAAGATCCGGCAGGTTTTCCTGCCGTCGTATTTTAACAAATACGATGTAGAAATTTTTCTTTTTGGACCTTCAGGGGAGCCGCTGAACAACCGGTCTCAATCGACCTTGTCAGAATTCGTTGGCATCTACGATCAGGATGCGTTCAGAACCACGTACGATGGGGTTTACTTTGTCAATAGCCCCGAACGTGACGTTGCGCAAAAATATTTAATGAAGATACCGATCATTCGTTCCGGGTCTGCCCTGGGATATGTGATGCTTGAACTGTCGCTAAAAAGGATAATTCCTGAAAATGTGTATCCTGAACTATTGGTCGATAAAAGCGCACAGCAATTCTATCATACACATGATATTAGCTATGCTGTCTTTTCTGATTCAGCGATACTCTTTAGCTCCGGCAACTACAACTATGAGTATTCTTTTGATCGCCAATTGTTGGGTGATCCCGAATTGTATTCTAAGAGTTTAATCGCCAATGGCCATGTTCACATAGCGAAGGAGGATGAGAACGACAGGATTGCAGTTGTTTCATCCCTGCAACCGTCGAACATGTATTCACTGGCTAACTTTTCATTCCTCCTCGTCTTGGGATTGGCGATAATTCTAAAGTTCCTGGTCGTTCAGGGTGTCGCTAATTACATTCGTGGTGAAAAA
>DATHIE010000579.1:0-9189 GCA_035316905.1 Chryseolinea sp.
TACCCACAGCAGCAATGGTCGCGTTGAGTGCTTTGCCGGCGTCGAGTATATATTCCTGAACCTTGGAGACGGGAGGATTTGGATTTCTGATCTCGATCTCGATGACATCCGTGGCTGAATATGAACCCGACGATCCAGTGACTTCGATCTTACCAACTCCGATACCGCTCTTTACTGCAAGGTCGAAATCCACGGTCATATCTGCTCCGGTCATAACCACAGTCTGCGAAGGAGTCATAGCCTGAAGTAGACCTGACGCTTTAACCTCAACTTTTACATTTTTTATATTCTTCTCCATTGTAAAGAGCGTGACGGGAAGCTTTAATTTCTCCTCCGGCCCAAGTACACGAGGGAGAGTTGCTAGCACCATCAACGGTTTACGGACTGGTGTCGCCTTGTCAACTTTTCCATAAGCACCTTCAAAGCCTGCGACTACCATCGTCTTTACTGAACCGATATACTGAGGCATAACAAACCTGTGTTCGGTAGTTCCGCCATTGAGGGTGAACGGTCCCAGGAATTTTACAACTGGTTTGAACCTGTTCGCTTTAGAATCATCTTCTTTACTTGCTGCGAGTTCTGCATCGCCACCGATTGCCAGCAACCGTTCGATGCGCGATCCATATGCTCCGATAACAGCGTCGTATAGATCCCAGGTCTTTACGCCCAGTGCTTCGCGTGCATAAAAACGATTCCATGCATCGGGCGTTTTGAAACGAGTTAAGTCGAGCAATCCTTCATCAACAAGGGCGAGTGTGTAGGTCATGCTGCGTTTTGACTTTTCGGATACCTTAATGACCACCTCTTTGCCCGGTTCAAGTACGTCGGGCATTGAGATCTCAGGCTCGAGACGTGTTTCAGGATCTTCTACTTTCACCGGTATGACGCCATACAAACGTGTAGGAAGGTCATTCACCGTTTGAGCGTGTGGTTGAATTAGTGTAATGTTCACAAAAACATTAGGCGTCATTTCCCTGGTTATTTCAAAAGAGAAAGGCGTATCACCTTTTTTTGTTTCAACCCAATACGTCTGGATTACGCGGCTTCCATTTTCAATGCTAACGAGAGCACGACCCACATCGCTTCCAGGTATGTTGACGGTTGCTTTCTCGCCTATCGAGTACGTTGGCTTGTCGGAGTTGAACGACAACATCGTTGCACCCTGATTAGCCCCGCGAGCACGGCCCGCCCATCCCGGCCAATCGATATAAACGATCTTTCCTGTAGCGTGTCCCGAAACCGGATCGTAGGCTTTAACAATGTAGCGGCCCCATTCAGGATACTTGATCTTGAATTTCCAGCTACCCTTTCCGTTTGTTGTGCTTGCATTACCTTTAGTGATAAGCCTGGCGTTGGACGCCGACATAAAGTTTGCGTCATCCCCCTGGCTATCCCACCACCAGCGCCATTCAACCTCATAGATGGACATTTCGATGTTGTTTCGGGAAACAGGGTTGCCATCAGCGTCGACGGTAACGATATCCACGGTATGCGTTGTATCTGTCAGCAGCATTCCTCTCGCTTTGTCACCGGGTGGCAAGCGGATTCCCGTAAAGGATTCGTAGGGATAATATGGAAGTGAAAACCGATCGATGCTAAAGTTTCCGCTTTCTTCAAAGGCCTTTCCCCGGAAGACTGCATTTAGCATACCTGGTGAATTCCCAGTTGTTTCGAGGGTCGCATTTACAGTAGCATGCCCGTTGTCGTCGGTAAAGCCTTCAAAAACCGTTGTCGCTTCACTGCTGAATTCCCTCGTTGGATCGTCAAAAGTGAAATCGGGATAGCGCTGGAACTTGGTTTCTGCTTTCGTCAAAAGCACTTCGAATGTAGCCTTGAGGTTTCTTCCTGGTGCCCCGTGTAACCAGTTAACCTGCAGGTTACCCGATACGTTGTTGTTGCCCGCAGTAAGTTTGTCAACGCCAAAATCAAGATTGATCTTTAGGCGATTGGGTTTTACGGTTTCGATCTTCAGCGACTGTGAAAAATCCGCACCACCAACTTTCACGCGCGCCGTCCAGTTACCGGTCGGAGCATCCGACGAGGTTTTGGTGGCAAATTTGTAAAAGCCATGCTCTCCATTCGAGCGAACGATCCGGTTCGTGATTTGCCCTTGAGGGTTTTGAAGTTCAAAGACAACAGGATGCGAAGCAGGCAATAACTTCAGCTTGTCTTCCAGAATAAAAGTGAGAAACAACGAATCGCCAGGACGCCAAACTCCGCGTTCACCGTAAAGAAATCCTTTCAGACCTTTCGAAACGGTTTCCCCTGCAACGTCGAAGTTGCTGATAGAAAGTGATTCACCATCCTGAAGTTTTAGATAACCTCTTTGAGATCCCGTTTTTGCAAGCAATACAAAAGGAGTCTCTTTGGTGGCGATTACTGCCTTACCATCCGTTCCAGAAGACCCGCTTGCGATAAGTTGTTGCTGATAGTTGTACAATTCAAGTATTACACCGGAAACCGGCTGCGTACTTTTCAAATCATTTACAAAAATGATAGTATTCCCATCGCCGCCTCTTTTTGCCAACATTCCAAGATCGGAAGCCAGAATATTTTTTTTGATGGTGCGGTTGCTGGTGTAATAAGAGGAATGGCAAGGGTTGTCGCGTTGCTCCCAGTCGTAGTCTTCACCGTAATAATAGTCTTCGTATGAATCCCAATTGCTGAATTCGTCTTCTCCCTGTTGTTCCCAATCGTCGCCACCCACCACGGTCATACCGCTCGCGGTGCCGGATTCTTCACCCCCTTCACAAGCATAGGCGAGATAAGATTGCTTAAAACCGATCCTTACCTGGTATATCGCACCGGGTTCGGTGTGTATCATTTGGGAAAGGTCCAAGGTGAACCTGTTCCATTTACCTAAGTCGGTTACACCGGCATTGTCAAGCGACACCGCTTTCCTAAGCACAGGTTTACCAACTCTTCTTAACTCAGCGCCACCTTCATAGTCGTTTACCTGAAAAAATTGAATAATGTTCTTTTCAAAGATCTTTATGATTTCCACATCGACCGTCTTGAGATTTACAGCTTCGAAAGGCAGGACAAGGCCGTCCGTGCTTGGAAGGATCGATCCCTTGGCGGTAAATCTTACTGCTGGATTGAGTTGTTCGAAAGCAACCTCCATGTCACTTCCTTCTTTCATTCTATAATCTAGGATATTCTTTATGCCGGCCTCCAGCTTCAACGTCTTCGAACCGGTCTGCCGAACAGGCGGATATATCCTTATCTCGTTGTCCTTGATCTCAAAATCCAACGTACCAACGTCAGTCAATGAAATGAGTCCGTCCAGGTTTTGCTTTTCATTTAATGGATCTGAGAACTGGATCACTACGTGTTGAGTGGAACTTTGATCTACCCTGAAGTTGGTAATTTTGAAATCACCCAGAGCGGGTATGTCTACGTCCATGTCCTGGGTTTGACTTATTCCAAGGCTTTTGCCGTCTACCGCAAGTTTTACCAAACTTGCAGCGTCCTTCCGGGCGACGTCTTCAACTATAAAAGCATGTTGTTTGCCCTCGGCAAGGTGTGTCCAGTTTATTTGCAGGGATTTACCATCTTGTTTGGCCTGCATCATCTTTTCGACTTCGCTTTGATCAGCAAAGTCCGCCGTATGAAGAATCCCCTCGATCTTCTGCCTTTTCAATTCAGTCTTTACATAGGGGAGCACGTTGCTTATCGCCACTTCGAAGTTTTGAGGAATGACCTGGAAGGAATATTCAAACGCTTCAAGTTCTTTAGGCACATCGACCAGGCGCGAAAGGGCGAAGCTTACCTCATAGAGCTGACCTGATATCAAACGATTAGCTGGCGTAAACTCTACTGTTCTGCGATCAAGCCAAACAGTCTTGCCACCAACAGAAGGACTAAA
This sequence comes from Chryseolinea sp., assembly GCA_035316905.1. GTDB lineage: Bacteria > Bacteroidota > Bacteroidia > Cytophagales > Cyclobacteriaceae > Chryseolinea. The sequence continues at coordinate 3,869 of DATHIE010000579.1, forward strand.
GGAAAAGAGTTTGACACTGGTTTCCTGGCCGACAGCAGCAGAATCCAATACGTCCTGCGAAAGGACTATCCTAATTGCCGAACCGGAACTAACTGTTCCCGACGTAAAGGATGAGATATATTCGCCAAATGCCGGGTTGACGTATGTTACACCGGGTTTGGTTCCTTTACTACTGGTAACGTAGAAGATTCCGAGCGCGACAATGCCTATAGCCACCGCGCCGATGGCGATTTTTTTCCAGGGAAGACTTTGCATAGGAAGGAGATTGGATTTAACGGAAAAGATCGAGAAAAATTGTTGTTGATCTCCGCTTAGGATTAAAAAAATAAGGAACCATTGCAGGTGCTTCTAAGGGAAGGAGAATTAAAAAAGCCTCTCACCCAGTAAGAGGCTTCTTGCTTTAATCGCGCTAACGGGTTATTACCAAGATTCATAACCATCTTTGTCCACGCGATGAGTATCCGAAATGAACATTCGTAAGATATACGAATGATTACGAAATTATAAACCTATTTGGAGCCCGAGGTATTTCATCCTCATGAATCAAATATGGTTAGTGAACCTTGATGTTTAAAGATAGTAATACAGAAGTGTTAAAGACAATAGTAAAAATCAAAACCCCTGAAAACAGGGGGTGAGTATTTTCACATAGTGAAACTAAGTACATCCTATTGATAACAATGTTGTCGCCAACGACAAACAATTGCATGTCTTACGTAGAGTTCATGTTGCAACAAATTGTCGATATTACTTCTGGTTGGCGTTAACATGAGTTGGATTGTGATAGAAGAATAAATTTAGGAGCGAGCGGTTTGTATTGCCTGTTGTTTTCAGGATATCTTTGACACTAATTTTCATGATGAAGAAGAACATTTCTGTACTCGTCGCCGATGACCATTTGTTTATGCGCGAAAGTCTACGCGCTATGTTGGAGAAGAACCCAATAGTTAAAAAGATCTATGAAGTTGAAAATGGCAGGCAGGCGATCGAAATCCTCACTCGTGAGGCCGTAGACGTGGCGTTAATGGATATTCGTATGCCAGTCACCGACGGTTTCGAAGTGATAGAGTACGTACACAAGCATAAGTTGGCAACACGGATCATAGCGCTTACTGCATTCGACGAAGAAGCCATGATCTTTAATCTGATGCGGGCAGGAGTTCCTGGAATATTGTTTAAAAAGACAACACACCAGCAAGAGATCTACACAGCCATCAATACCGTGATGGAAGGGAAACATTATTACCACGAAAAAGTAAATATTGTTCTTCATTCCAAACCCGATGGTGTTCAGCATCCGCCCCGAATCAAACTTTCCGCCAGAGAATTCGAAGTGATCGTTTTACTTTGTCAGGGCCTGAGTACAAAAGACATCGCCGAAAAACTCTTCTTAAGCGAACATACTATCGAGGGATATCGCAAGGAGATTATTAAGAAAACGAACACAAAAAATACAAATGAACTTATCCACTATGCGTTAATGAACGGCATAGTTACTTCTTGAATGGGTAAGACACGACGAACAGCGTTCCCTTTTCAACGGGTTCGGTACTGATCATTGCTCCGATCAACCCCGCCCTTTTTTTCATGCCCGGTAATCCTCTACCGCCACTGCGACGGTTTTTTTCGCTCTTGTCCTGGGAGGCTTTATCCTTCCCTATTCCATCATCCTTGACCTCAACCTTTAGCTGTGCATCCAGCCAATACATTTTTAAGGTGATATTCCACGCAAGCGAATGTCGCATAGCGTTGTTGACAATCTCTTGTACAATCCGGAAAAGCAGAATTTCTACAGAATCAGGCAAGCGACGTACGGTGCCCATCTCCAAAAATTCGATATGAAACGAACGCAGGTCTTTCAGTTGGTCGCACATCTTCCACAACGCGTAGGATAGACCTTTTTCATTCATTGCTTCCGGTGCGAGGTTCCAGATGATATTCTGAACGCGGTTAAGAAGATCATTCAGGTCATGGTCTATGCGTAGCAATAAGCTCTTATTTCTGCCGGACAATGAAGGCTCCAATCGAAGATTACCAAGCGCGAGCCGGGTACCTGCCAAAAGCTGTGCAAGATCGTCATGAAGGTCCTGGCCTATACGGGCGCGTTCCTCCTCTAACAACGCCTGCTGGTCCTTAAGTATCTGTCTCAATTCATCGTTTTCCTTGACGAGACTTTCCTCACGGAGCTGTTTTCGTGTAGCCTGGCTAAAGTACATCGCCGTCAACACTCCGAGGAATGTGATCATACAAACGATCAGAAATATCTCGTAAGCCATCTTTTCTCCGTCTTAAATCAGATTAGGGATAAGGACTGTGTAATTTTTTCCTAAAGTAAGGACAGCATTATAGTTGTTACAAGGTCAAATGAAATTTAATACTATAAAAGGCCAGGCACAAAAAGTCTTTATTACTTTTGTTCTCAATAACCTTTCTTAAAAGCATGGAGGATTTTCTGTCCAGAACGTACATGAACAATACAATGCAGGATTACCTGATAGCGGCGGCGGGCATTGTCATCGGAATAATTTTAATACCGTTGTTCAGGAAAATACTCCTTCGACCGTTCAGACGTCTGGCCGAACGAACAGAAACAACGATCGACGACTTCGTTATTGACAGCCTTGAGAATTTCGGGCTGCCTATCCTCAATCTGTTAATCGTTTACTTCGGAATTAACTACCTGACACTTTCCGAAAAAGCTGAAAAATATATTCATGGTGCTTTTGTAGTCTTTATCACATACTATGCGGTCAGACTTGTTTCTTCGACCGTGCTTCTTATCCTCCAATCGTACGTTCGAAAAGATGAAAATGGCGAGGAAAAAGTCAAACAATTGGGAGGAATCATGCTCCTCATCAATGTGTTCATCTGGGCAATAGGCGCACTTTCAATATTCTCTAATCTCGGCTACGATGTAACGACGATCGTCGCGGGACTTGGCATCGGCGGTATCGCCATTGCGCTTGCTGCTCAAAATATTCTTGGAGATCTATTCAATTACTTTGTGATCTTTTTTGACCGTCCTTTCGAAATAGGAGACTATATCGTGATCGATGATAAAAAGGGAAACGTGGAGCACATTGGCATAAAGACGACACGGCTTAAGGGTCTCGGCGGCGAACAACTGATTATCTCTAACAGCGACCTTACGAGCTCGAGGATACATAATTTTAAAAGAATGGAACACCGGAGGATCGCATTCACGTTGGGTGTTGTATATGAAACGTCGCTGGAGAATTTGAAAGAAATTCCTGGTATCCTCCGGTCAATAATTGAGTCAACCAAAGATATTAAGCTCGACAGGGTTCATTTTCTGACTTACGGTGACTACAGTCTGAAATATGAAGTTGTTTATTTCGTTGAGACATCGGACTACAACCGATATGCAGATATCCAACAGGAAATCAATTTTAAAATCTTTGAGCAATTCCAGCAAAAAAATATAAAGTTCGCTTACCCTTCACAAACCATTTTTATGGCGCCTGACAATCCATCAGCATAATATGGAAAAGCTCTTTATCCTTTTCGCACTCATGCTTCCACAGAATTCATTTAAAGAAACGCAGCTGCGGAATGTTCGCGTGAAAACAGCGTACACTGAAAAAGAAGGGACTGTAAAGGATTACTTCACAACAAAGAAGCTGAAGTACGAAAAATTCAACCTGTTCATCCGCGCGTTCAAAAAAGAACAAAAGCTGGAGGTCTGGATTCGCGAAACTGGAAAAGAAGCCTACGCGCTGCTTCACACGTACGATTTTTGTGCCGTATCAGGTACGTTAGGTCCGAAAAGAAAAGAAGGCGACTATCAAATCCCGGAAGGGATTTATTCAATCAACCACTTCAACCCGCTTAGCAATTTTTATCTATCTCTCGGAATAAATTATCCCAACGCATCAGACCGAATTCTAAGTGATCCATTAACACCAGGTGGAAGCATTTACATCCATGGCAACTGTGTGACGATTGGATGCATCCCATTGACAGACGACAAAATAAAAGAACTGTATGTGCTCGCAGTGGAGGCAAGGAATAGTGGCCAGGATAAGATTCCAGTTCACATCTTTCCTGCCCGACTTTCAGTAACCGAATTGAACGCGCTCAAAACAACTTTCCCAGCATATACGATTGCCTTTTGGGAAAATCTCAAGTTGGTTTATGACGATTTTGAAAGATCAAAGGTTCTAAAACCAGTCCGCGTGACAAGAAGTGGTGGATACGCTATATGAAAGTATTATGGCTTTTCCAGCAATGGCATTCAGATTGTTTTGAGTAGTTTATTCCAGGATTCGCCGAAAAAAGTTATGTCTTTTTCCCGCAGAATTCGCTGATTGAACGCACCACCGAGTAGCTCGGAGCAAGCGCAGATCTACGCTGAAAACTTTTTCTGCGGTATTTTAAATCCGCGACGATCTGCGGGAGATGCATTTAAGACGCCGAGTTTATTGGGCTTACGCAGAATTGATAATCTTACAGCTTTTCCAAGACAAGGGTGATCTTATTAAAATCAGCCGCGGCATTTACTACCTTTCTGAAATCCTCATATCGCGATAACGGCGCATATATCTCCTTGTAGTATTCGTCGATGACAATTTCAAGAACATTATCCTTGACGGTATAGTCAGACTTGAAAATGAAAGGTGTGAGGTCCTGATCACGGTACGCGATGTCTAATTTTAGATCATCACCGTTCTTAACCTTGTATCCCTTGGGAATATGGATCTTGATCGTACGATAATATTTCCTGTTGAACTCATTTTCAACAACAGTGGTCCTTTCATCATCACGATACATTTCGATCTGTTTTCCGATAAGCTCGCCGGCCTTAAATAAGATTCGCGGTCCAGCTTTTTCCAAAAAGTGGTTTGTCTGAAAATCAACGTCAACTATAAAGTTAGTACCCTGCTCCGTAGGGGAAACATAAGCTTTGCTGTCTTTGATGACTGCATCTGGAGCGGTTTGTTTGATGATCTCATTGATCATGTTTGTACGCTGATCTGCTGACATTACATCGTAGTAGGGCGCAAGATACGCAGCATTGTATCCCCCGAATTCACGCTTCTGACGTATCTGATTAGAAGAAAGGTCTTCATTAAACATTACATCGATGTCGAGGTTATCGATATTAACAGAGTACTCTGCTGGTGGGATTATGTTGATCGATGAAAGCGCGGACTTTACCTCACCAACGGCAATTGGCTCGATGAATAAACCTTGCTGAGCTGTATAGTCCGGTTGAACAAGCGGATATCTTAATTCGAAGATGTATGGCTCAAGGAATTTTTTTGTGTCGGGGAAGTACAGAATATAATCATCGAGGAATG
>DATHIE010000580.1:0-6837 GCA_035316905.1 Chryseolinea sp.
ATATAGATTGACATTACCACTCACTGTTTTGTTGCTCGTCCCGAGAACCAGTGCAACGCGATGATCTGGTAACTTAGTGATGTCTGAAAATACGTTATGAGAAGTACTGCTTACAATCCAAAGATTGGATGCAACAATAAGTAATATGAAAATAAGGAACGCAGTAAATACAATGCTCTTCAACCAGCGCATCACTATATAGAACTTGACTCGATCGACAAAGTTACTGAATTGTACGCAGAAACTCCCTTTCGATAAGGTCGGACTTGCGAACTATTTTTCGATACCAGTTAAGTCGAATGAGGTCCCTTTCAGATGAGCTCAATCCCGAAGAAACGTTCTCGTTACGAAGTTTATTGATCAATGAATCAAGACAAATTGCAACGCTCACTGAAATATTCAGACTCTCCGTAAAGCCGTACATCGGTATTTTTACTTTCGCATCGCAGTTAGTGATTGCCTCTTTTGATGCACCCCGCAACTCATTTCCAAAGAGCAGAGCAATACTACTGTCCTTTACATCAACGTCGTGTATGGAAATCCCGTCTTCATCAGGGTCTGCTACCAATATCTTGTATCCCTCAATACGTAACTTATCAAAACAGGCTATTGTATTATGTTCTTTTTTTGAGCGATAACGTTTTATATCCAACCACTTGTTAGCCCCCCTCAATACTTTTGGGTTAATGCTATACTTGGTTATGTTTTCCACCATGTGAATTTCCTGTAAGCCCATACACTCACAGGTCCTGACAACAGCGCTTGCATTTTGTGATTGAAAAATATCCTCCAGGATGATCGTTATGTATCTCGTCCTTTGGTTAAGAACTCTTTCGATCGTTTCCTTCTTGTGATCGGATACGAACCTTGACAAGTGCTGAAAGACCAATTCTTCGGTATGAGTCAGCATATGTCGGTTTTAAAAGGAATTTTTACGGATCCACTCTTCGATAAGTGCAAGGCCCTCTTTATGGACCTGTTCCCTTCCAATTTCAGGCATTGCAATAGCTGGATCGTTGGTCTTCATTCGGTATATAAGAATTGACTTGTGTGGTTGACCTGGAACAATATCAAATTGAAGGTCGCCCGCTCCTCTTCCCGCGGCAACCGGTGTTTTATTGACACCAAGGTGAGACGCATCCTTTTCTGAAATATCCAAAAAAAGGCCGGAAGTATTAGCGGGCCCCTGGCGTGAGTGACAATGACCACAGTTAGCATCAAGGTATGCTCGCGCTCTGCTGTTTAGATCGCCGGAAGAAACGTCATCCCACACTGCTAGTTTTGGCGCCCCAGAGGTTTCATTAAGACCTTTCATCAGGTTTGTATTCTTCCAGTATTCGAGTTGATTGTGCTTTCCACTCTTGTACAGAAGATCGCCGTTAAGCTGACGGGCTGATGGTCCTAATGGAAGCATTTCCTGATTCCTGATATGACAACCTTTACATTGATTCTTGTTAGGTATTGCATAAGGCGTCGTCACCTTTCGTCCCGACTTGTCGGTGTAATTTATCGTCTTTGTTTCACCCGCTGGATCATAGACAGCATCCGTCTGCGAATCATTCCAAATATACGGCCACGCTTCCCAGCCGGCAGCGGCGCGAACTAATAGTCGGGTTTCGATGATCTTTCTTTCTCCATCCAGTCGTCTGAAATCTTTAGGGAAATAAAAATTCTTGATAAACACGGTACCGACAGGAAAATCAAACACAACCGAATCATTGTACTCCGCCTGTTGACCAGGTGGCAGTCTCACGAACCTAAGCTTTTCGGAATAGTTGCTGAAGAGAGGTGAGTTCAACGTGTATGGAATTACACCTTCTGCCGGCTCAAGTTTTTTGATATCGCCTATAAAAAATCCAAACTCCGATAATTTTTCCTTTCGTGTTGGTTCCTGTCCATCGCGAAACGAGGATAGAATGCTAAAGATAACTCCGGCCGCAACGATCCATGCCCACTTCATATATTTCATTTCTTACTTAATACCACGGGTGCGATAGGCGGCTGTTCGCACTCATAGGGTTTTATGTCGCGTGACTTATTCTTGAATTTGTTACCTGCGTCAATGTTGGCGAATGATGCATTTTGATTATTCTTTATACAAATGTTTCGATCCTTAGTCGACGAGTCTACGATTCCATCGTACAAAATATGAGGAACATCTTTTCCAAATCGCAGTTTGTACTTATACATCTTACCAAGTCTGCCCTTGCTCGTAGCTTTCACTTTGGGCCTTTCATAAAAGTTATCATGTATGTAGATGTTGGCTGGAAATGGTTTATAGGATTTATCATTTATCGGGTTCTCCGTAATGTAATAGCTCACTATGGCTGTGCCAGCTGAGATGTTGTTTACTATCCTATTATCAAATACTTCCACATTGCGGGTGGCAAGGATCATAACGCCAGTTCCCTGGGGCACCTTCGCAACCGTGTTACCTTTTGGAGCAAAGTTGATGTGGTTATTGTCGATGATCTGGTTCTTGAAAACACGCACATAACCTCCTTCTTTCTGTATAAGATCCGGCAAGTCAAAAACAAGGATTCCTCCGGTGTTGTTAAATGCTTCATTTTCGTAAACATCGGCATACCACGAATTTTCTATTTCAATACCTGCAACATTTTGATGTGCTTTCGAATTGCGAACAATTATGTATTTAGACTGACCTACGTAAATGCCTGCATCGCTCGCGCCAATCGCAGTGCAGTTGTCAATCAAAACATTGGTGCATTGCACAGGATAGAGCCCATAACCGCCGTTGGTGCTAGAACCTGCCCTGGTCCATTCAGCTTTTACATTCTTGAAGGTGATCCCTTCAACCAGTTGTACTTTTATGCCATCACCTTTCGTATCCTGAACCGTTAGATCCTGCAAAGTAATATTAGATGCATTTGTGATCTTAATTCCCTCCGCCCCTGACAATTGTCCCTTGAAATTCAAGATTGTCTTGTCTTGTCCGGCACCTCTGATCGTTACATTCTTTTTACCATCCAACGAAAGACTCGCATCGAACTGGAAGCGCCCCTCTGGTATTTCAACGGTTGCGCCGTCCACCGCTTCAATAAGCTGCGTTTGAATCTTCTTCTGGATATCCCTTTGAGCAAAAACAATGTTGACGGAAATTCCGAAGAGCAATATTGTGGTGGCTAGTTTCATAAAGTTCGACGTTGCAGAAGATGTCTTAAAAATCATTCAATTCAACCTATAACGCCCCGGCGAGGGTTCCGGAATGCATCGTAACAAATGGCGCTGCGATCAAACGCGTTCTATCCAATCGTGATAAGTCACCCTGCCAGCTGGGAGCTATACTCCTGTCCCCCAACCTAGGATAGTGATCGAACTAAAATTAGCAAATCTGCTGATAGCATTAGTTGAAATAACAATCGATTTTTCGCTAGTGCTGTATTAAGGTTGAAATGGCGCTTGACTCAGAATGTGAGCTTCTTCCAAGAAGGAGCTTTTGAAATTAGAAAAGAAATACATTTTCCCGCAGAGGGAATGCAAATGCCCGCCCGTACCGAACGATCCGTTCGGTTGGGCATCAGCAGGACTCATTCGTGGGAAGGACAGGGAGACTCGTTTGCTTTGACTTGATAGTGCATCTGATGTGCGGAGAGCGCAGACTGCAGTTCTGATCGGTTGCAGTCGCGCAAGCTTGGTCATAGGTAGTCAGCCCGATAAATATCGGACCGGAAAAAAGAAAGTTCTGATACCCTACATCCAAGCAAGGCGCGACTACGCCCCATGGGACCTGCGCTTTGCGGCCTTTGCGAATTAGGTACGTTTTCAAGATAAGATGAATGAACCTCCCTGTGCTTGGTACGAGGAATTCGCTGTGATGCATTCATAGTCCTTTGCGTTAAAATGTATTTGTATTGGACTATAAACAACCAACGTCCAGCCTGGGTGAAAACAACAATCTTATCCGTCAAAATAAACTTAACACTACTAATCCAGCCGTTTTCATGTCAGTCGGGCTGAGATAGGCGACAAAGTCATTAATTACCCTGACGAGAAAATTCATTGAATGCTTCATGCATTGAGGCCGGTCGAATTACCGATGCCATCAACCAGGACCCGGTTCATCGCATAAAATAATTGCCATGAAGGCAAGTATCAATGCGGTTACGCCACCGTCTGGGCGCTTTCAAATTAGTTTCGTTTACTTAACTCATCGCGAATTTTTGCCGCTCGCTCGTAATCTTCTTTATCTATTGCGTCTTTAAGCAATTCGTTTAGCTTATCCAACGAATAGTTTTTGAAATCATCTTTTCGTGTCGATTCTTTTTTCACTTTTGCTTTTGTTTCAGCCTTAGGCTCTGGTTTGTCCTCTTCTGCTTCATCGGTTAATACAATTCCCGCCTCGGCGAGGATGTTTTCATAGGTGTAGATCGGCGAATCAAACCTGAGACCTATTGCGATAGCATCCGAAGGCCTCGCGTCGATTTCACTTTTCTTCAAACCATCAGAGCACACGATCTTTGCAAAGAACACACCTTCTTTTAAATCAGAAATAATAATTTCCTCAACCGTAAAATGAAAATTATTTGCAAAGGCTTTAAAAAGGTCGTGGGTCATTGGCCTGTTCGGAATTATCTTTTCGATCTCGATCGCAATGGCTTGCGCCTCAAACATCCCGATGATGATCGGCAACCTTCGGTTCCCTTCCGTTTCACCCAGCACCAGGGCAAATGAACCTGTCTGTGATTGACTTGATGAAAGTCCTAGTATTTCGAGTTTAATTTTCTTCACTACTTCGCAGCTTTGATCGCCTCAGTCAATTTAGGAATTATTTCGAAAGCATCTCCAACAATACCATAATCCGCAGCCTTAAAAAATGGTGCCTCCGGATCTTTATTGATGACGACAATATATTTAGAAGAATTGACACCTGCCAAATGCTGTATTGCCCCGGAAATCCCGATGGCCACGTAAAGCTGCGGCGCAACTTTCACGCCGGTTTGCCCAACGTGCTCATGATGCGGCCTCCAGCCCATGTCCGATACAGGTTTGCTGCATCCGGTCGCAGCATGTAGAACTTTTGCCAGGTCTTCAAGCATTTTCCAATGTTCCGGTCCTTTCATGCCACGTCCACCCGACACCACGATATTAGCTTCAGGCAATAGTATTTCTCCCGTCGACTTTTCCGACGATAATATCTTGGTAGTGAAGTCTGAGTCAGCAAACGTTGCTGTATAAGGTGTGACCTGAACATTGCTTCCGACCTCTTTTGCCTCCGCTGCATTCTTTCTGATGCTAATAACTTTCTTGGCATTCTTAAGCTCTACCAGAGCGAATGCCTTTCCAGTATAAATGCTTCTCTTAACGACAAAGCCTGAACTAGTTGAGGGAAGTTCAACAACGTTTGTCGCGAGACTTGCGCTGATCCTGGCGGCAACCTTGGCAGCAACCGGAGTTCCAAGGGATGAGTTGGCTAGTACGAGCATGTCTGCACTTTCATCAGAGAGAGCTTTTTCGAGGACTGATGCGTATACCTGAATGATTCCATCATTCAATCTTTGATCGGATGCATGCAACACTTTTTGAGCGCCGAATTTACCAAGTCCCTCTAATTCACTTTTATCAACCGCACCTAATGCAATTGCCGTTACAGGCCCACCCATGGCATGTGCGTAAGCGACTGCTTCAAGCGAGGTCTTCTTTATCTTACCTTCCGCACCTTCGACAAAAACAAGTATAGGCATACTCTATAATTAACAATTATGATAGTTTCCTGTCAAATAACTTTAGCCTCGTTTTTTAACAGGCTTACCAGTTCCGCAACGTTATCAGCCGGTATCATCTTAACTGATCCCTTAGGCGGCGGCAACTCAAATTTTTGAAGCTTAACTCCGCTGTCGACGGCCTTGGGTTCGATAACCTTCAACGGCTTTGTCCGAGCTGACATGATTCCCCGCATATTTGGAATCTTCCACTCCGCTATTGGCTCCTGACATCCGGCGACAAATGGAAGCTTAACCTCCAAATACTCCTTGCCACCTTCAATCTCGCGAGCAACTTTAGCGGTACCTCCCTCAATGTCCAACTTCATCACAGGCGAAACAGACGGCATATTCAATAACGCGGCTACGAGACTGTGAACTACTCCGCTATTGTAGTCAATGGATTCACGGCCCATCAAGATGAGATCGTAACCTGCTCCCTTAGCTTGCTCGGCGATCTGGCTTGCAATAAAAAACGAATCCACAGGTTCGGCATTTACTCTAATAGCATCATCAGCGCCAATCGCCAATGCCTTTCGCAGTGTTGGTTCTGTGTCGGATAGTCCTACATTGAGCACTGTTACTGTCGCTGACAAAGACTCCTTCAACTCGATGGCCCGGGCAAGTGCGTAATCGTCGTACGGACCAATGATAAATTGTACGCCGGTCGGATCGAACTTGGTATTGTTGTCGGTAAAGTTAATTTTTGAAGTAGTGTCGGGAACGTGTGTAATACAAACTAAAATTTTCATTTCACTCTATATCGGTAAGGTCAAAAAGGTGCTTTCAAAACCGCGTCAAGATACAAAAAACCCATTTCCAATCGCCAAATTCAATACAATTTTCAAGTTATTAAGAAAAAGGATTTAATTGGCGCAGAATATCTTTGCAACTCACTAATGGCTAGCAGGATTCAACAACTCGAAGCTTTCGTAAAAGAAGATCCACATGATCCTTTTAATCTTTACGCGCTTGCCCTTGAATACTCAAAATCAGATGTGCGCAAAGCCGTCGAATCTTTCAATCAACTGTTGAATGAGCATGCCGACTACGTTCCAACATATTACCATCTTGGTAAGCTTTACGTGGATATTTCGGAAAATGAAAAGGCGCTGGC
>DATHIE010000581.1:0-6038 GCA_035316905.1 Chryseolinea sp.
TGCCGACAGTATGATGACATTGATGCTCCCAAAGAGGGGATGTCGTAATAAGATTCTGACGGCAAGCTTGACTTCGTTTAGCAACACAAGGTTGGGTTTTCGCGGGAACCAAGTGCCAATACGATTCCAAAAAAATAAAACCCGCTTCTATTCCTTTTTGGAAGGTCAAACCCGGGGCGAATACGATGCTGTGCCAATTTGAAACAACGGATCTGTATCATTTTAATACAAACCCGGAGCGGTAAGATCCGGCTCGGCCTCAGCGCAAGGACGGCAAATTGAATAAGAATGAAATGGTTTCATGCTGATTTTACTGGATAGTTCCATTGATCCGACTTATATTCAGATCAAAGCGGGGATATTTGTGAATAGGTGTAAGAACTCGGTGACAAAGTGATATGGGAACAGCTTTGTCGGGAGATTGTAAGTGCGGGAAGTGCGTTCAATTCTTTGAAATTTTTTTATGGCTCATCTGCCACATTTTATTGTCGATCTTGCCTTGATCCTTGGTGTTGCAGGCGTGACCACGTTGATATTCCGGAAAATAAATCAACCGGTCGTGCTCGGCTACATCATAGCAGGTTTCCTGGTAGGGCCGCACGTGTCATTGTTTCCGACCGTTGCTGATTCGGAAGGTGTAAGGCTATGGTCGGAGATTGGAGTGATCTTCCTTCTGTTTTCACTGGGACTTGAATTCAGTTTTAAGAAACTGGCTAAAGTTGGCGGCGCAGCTTCGGTCACTGCCATAGTGGAAATCGCTGTTATGATCGGTCTGGGTTTTCTGACAGGTCAACTGATGGGCTGGACGTTAATGGATAGCATTTTTCTTGGCGCAGTCTTGGCAATTTCATCGACGACTATCATCATTCGCGCGTTTGATGAAGTCGGCGTCCGGACACGAAAATTTGCCATGCTGGTCTTTGGTATTCTTATCGTTGAAGACCTTGTGGCAATACTGCTGCTGGTGGTCTTGTCGACGTTTGCTGTCAGTCAACAATTTGCAGGCTCTGAACTTCTAACCCAGATATTCAAGCTCGTATTCTTCCTGACGCTTTGGGTTTTGGGAGGTATATTCTTAGTTCCGACCTTTCTTAAGCGAACACGAAAGTTGATGAACGACGAAACGATGTTAATCGTTTCCCTGGCATTGTGCCTGCTTATGGTTGTGCTGGCCGTCAAGGCAGGATTCTCAGCGGCACTTGGCGCGTTTATCATGGGGTCCATCCTTGCCGAAACTTCACAAGCCGAACGGATAGAGCACCTTGTCAAGTCTGTCAAGGATTTGTTCGCAGCTATCTTTTTTGTGTCTGTTGGAATGATGATCGACCCTAATGTGCTGCTTGAGTATGCCGTAGAGATCACAATTATAACGCTAATCAGAGTCCTTGTGAAGCTTATTGCCACTTCACTTGGTGCCTTGCTGGCGGGCCAATCTCTGAAGCATTCAATACAAGCAGGAATGAGTCTGGCACCGATTGGCGAATTCTCGTTTATTATCGCTGCCCTTGGCGTGTCCCTTAACGTAACAAGTGGTTTTCTCTATCCCATTGTGGTGGCCATTTCAGCACTAACCACATTTACAACGCCTTTCCTGATTAGACAATCCGGAACAGTTTTCAACTTCATTGAAGCTCGCCTTCCTCAGCGATGGCTCAAAGCCATTAACCGCTATAGCTCAGGGTCACAACAACTGTCGGCATATAGTGAATGGAAAGAACTCTTGCGCGGATATGCCATGAACGCCATCATACACTCACTCATCATTGGCGCATTGATCTTCCTGTCGCAAAGGTATCTGAGGCCATTCACGCAGGAGCATTTTCCTAATTCAACAACTGCAACCGTTGTTTCAGTGCTCGTCACGCTGATCATTACCGTCCCTTTTTTCTGGGCAATAGCGATCCGGCGGATAAATAAAGACGCCTACCGTAATCTTTGGTTGAACCGAAAAATTAAAAGGGGGCCGTTGATCGTCATCGAGCTTGCACGTATATGCCTTTCAATACTGCTGATTACTATATTGATTAATATCTACTTTTCATTTTCTGTCGCCGTCCTTGTCGCCGTGGTTGCGATGGCTCTTGCAATTGTTGTGTTCAACAAAAGACTGCAGTCGTTCTACGAAAGAATGGAACGAAGTTTCCTCACGAACTTCAACGAACGGGAGTCGCTTAAGCTGGTTAGACCAGAGATTACCCCGTGGGATGCCCATCTTGCAACCTTCGACGTGGAACCTGAATTCCCATTTTCAGGCAAGCAATTGCGGGAACTTCGCCTCCGCGAAAAGTATGGCGTTAACATTGCTCTGATCGAGCGGGGGAAATCCTCAATAATTTCACCTGACCGGTATGAGAAGTTATATCCTGGTGACAAGCTTTCTATCATTGGCACCGATGATCAGCTTTCGGCAATCAAGGAAGTGTTCAAAAATACGAACGATAACTCCGAGTCGGACGTGGACAAAGATGAGATCGTATTACAAAACTTCACTGTCAAGCAAGACTCGAAGCTCTTGAGGCGAACTATCCGCGAATCAGGCATACGCGACGAGGCGCAGGCTCTCGTTGTTGGACTCGAACGAGACGGGCAGCGAAATCTGAATCCTGAATCGATGCTGATCCTTCTGGAAGGAGATATTGTCTGGATCGTCGGACCAAAAAATAAGATCACGAAGTACCTTTGGAGCGAGGAGAAATCTTAAAGGCCTGATGGATAAACTCGAAAATGGAATGATTTACATTTCAGGTTATCACTGATAAGTATTCACCCGGATTTAGTTGGCTATTCACATTTCAGCGCTTCCACGGGATTCCGTCTCGCTGCTTTCCACACCACTGCAGCTACCGAGGATAGCATGATGGCAAGGAGGATAATCACTGGCAAAGCAAAGTGCCACCACTGTAGCACTATTTGCTCAGAAAACTTTTGTAGGTAAGAATCGGTCAACGCATAGGCCAGGGGCGTTGCTATCAGGACAGCAAATCCTACCTGCCTTAATGTTGGCGACAACAAAATTTTAGCTATTTGGTGCAGGCGTGCGCCAAGCACTTTTCTTATCCCGATTTCCTTTGTCCTTGAGACGGCTTTGTTTGAAATGACACCCAATAGACCCAGACATGCAATTCCAATAGCTATCGACGTAAAAAGCGACATTTGATTTCTGGCTATCTCCTCACTTTGGTAGTGCACGTTCATATGGCTATCCAGAAAGTACCAATGAAAAAGTTTCCCCGGAAATATTCGCTCATACCTAGTTTTGATCGCTTCTATCATTTGATCCGATCCGTGTTTCAACCGCAAAGACATCCTCGCCGGGTAGTTCTTCGGGAAGAGATGGTTTCGGTACGTTAGCAGAGTTCCACGATTGGCACTAGCCAACGTCGATTGTTTGTAGAGGGGACTGTATTTATGATCTTCGATCACACCAATTACTTCGGCAGTCGTTGCGAACGGTCGCCAGGGATGTTTTTCAACCAATACACTTTTACCAATTGCCTCTTCCGGCGTCCATCCCATACACCTCGCTGCTTCCCGACTAACAACAACATTTCTTTGGTCGCCGGGATTATCAGGCCGGAAATTGCGGCCTGCCAAAATCTCCAGTTTGTAAAATGGAATAAATCTCTCGTCAACGCCACCATCGCTTTTTGGAACAACATATAAATTTCTCTCATCAAGTGACCTGAACCCTATTCTGTTCCTGATCAAGTCGCCGGCAACGGTCCGGCTAATGGTAACATCCTCAACTCCTGCAGTTCCGAGTAGTTCGTTTTTCAACTGTTCCACTTCATTGCTTCGACCGATGATGGAATCATTAACGGGCAGCTCAACTACAACCACGCCATCCCTGCTTAAGCCCCACGAATTACTCAGTACTAAATTCACCTGGCTAACGACAGCACCTAACCACACAATTAACACCACCGCTATTACAAACTGCAGAACCGAAGTAATTGTGGTAAAATTTTTACCCTCAGCAAAAACTTTCCCAAAATTCAGCATTGATCGTATTGTTAACCTCCAGGTCACAAAAGCTGGATGCAACGCTGCGACCAATATACCGATGAGCATTGCCAATAAGAAGATCAGTATGGTTTCAACCTTGAGTTCATTCCAATCCGGCACATATAACTGGAAAAGAAGCTCCAGCGGTGACTTCAACAACTGAATAAGTGTGACAGCCACCAGGACTGCGAGCATATTGACGATCAATGATTCTACCAAAAATTGGATCACAAAATCCATTTTTCGTGCACCAGCGGCCTTCCTGGTTGCTAATTCCTTCATGCGGGCTGATTGCGTTGACAATTGGAGATTCACGTAATTGATCCATGCCATTGCCAGGACAACGATTCCAACAACGAGAAATATTTGAAGCTTCAGCTTAGATTTGGGTGAATACGAATCGTTCTCAAATATTTGAAATGCAGCTTCTGCTAACGGCTGAAGGTGAAAGGTGTATGTCGAGCCGGGGAAAGCATCCTGAAAGTTCCAATGCAATCCTGTTTCATCTGCTGCTGCCTTTTCCAATGCTGAAATGTCGGCTCCCTTACGCAGTTTGAAATAACTCACCGCCGTCTCCTGGAACGGATCAACACTTTCCATCGCGTTTGCGATGTGCAGCGTCGAAAACAATACGTCCATATTCAAATGAGTGTTTCTGCCGATCTTAAATACACCTGTGACAGTAAACGATCTGTGTTCATTAAGCATAATGACTTTGCCGATTGGATCCTGATCACCAAAGTATTTGAACGCCGCTGTTTGTGATATAACAGCCGCGTCGGCTTGGCTGAGCACCTGGCCAGGTTGGCCTTCTATTAAGTCAATTGAAAAGAACTCGAAGAAATTCGGATCTGCAAATGCACATCTTGTCTCTTTAAATGAATGCTTTTCGTGCCTGGGATCTATGTAAGATAGATTAATCTCTGTTCCAAAATCTGACCAACCCGCAGTATCAGTTTGGGGTCCATGCCAACGTATGGCGTCGAAATTTTTTTGGTGAATAATCCGCGTGAGACTCTCAACATCCTTATTATTTTCACTCAGCAACCTTACTAGTATGGGAGGCAATGTGCTAAAAATATAATGATCCCAATTTTCGCCTTCGGGAAAAAAGAAATCACAGTATAGCCGGTAAATTCGCCCGTGGTCTTTGTGGAACCGATCACTTTGCAGTTCATAGGTAGAGTGCTGCCACAGAATAAAAAACACAGCAAAGCCTACACTGAGTCCCGAGATATTAATGAAAGTAAAGAAAGGACTTCTTATCAATAACCTTACCGAAAGTTTGATGTAATTCTGTAGCATTTGCGTGGAATTTCCTTCCTACGATCCAAAAGAAGTACCACATTTGAAAATACGGAAAAGTGCCCTTGTCTGCACTACTTTTATACTCGGCGCTATCAAACTGTATTATTTTGAAACAACACTATGTTTCAACTCTGAACAAACTATGCATCCTGAAACGTTATTCACGACGAAGTGATTCTACAGAATTTGTTCGCGACGCCTTAATCAAAGGCATGACTTCTGCCGCTATTTTTTGGTCAGCTCACAGTTGATCAACCAATTTATTCCAAACCTGTCCGTCAGCACGCCAAAGTAAGCGCCCCAAAACGTCTCTGCCATTGGCATTTTTATTTGTGCCCCGTTCGAAAGTGTAGTGAAAATTCGATCTGCCTCGTTACGGTCATTTGTATCGATCGAAAGGGCAATATTATTACCGACAATGGTTTTTTCACCGGAGACTTCGGCTTTGTCGCAACCCATCAAGATTGTCTCTTTGCTGATAGGCAATGAAATGTGCATGATCTTTTCATCATTTCCGGGCTGGAATTTTTCTTTATCCGTTGGTGGAAGGTCCTTATAACGCCCTATGTATTGGAACTCGCCGCCGAAAGCAGATTTGTAAAAGTTGAATGCCTCTTCGCAATTACCGTTAAAGGTTATATAGGCGTTTACTTTTGTCATAGGTCCTATTTTTATTTTTTGCCCCACGAAGTTCACCCCCGAGAACTCGGTGCAAAGACGCAAGG